>DPVA01000212.1:0-17431 GCA_003529705.1 Gammaproteobacteria bacterium
GCACAATCTTGATGTAATAAAAACGGCCGATTGGGTGATCGACCTTGGGCCAGAGGGGGGTCAGCGCGGAGGAAAACTGGTGGGCACCGGTACGCCTGAAGACCTTGCTCGGGTAGCCAACTCCTACACGGGTCGGTACCTTAAAGATCTTTTAGAACAGCGGATTGCCTCCTGATTCAGGCGAGATAGAAATCACCAAGAATCGGCTACGTTTAAACTTATGGTCAGACCGATTTACCATATTTTACAGATCGCTAACCACTCATGTGGTACTGTGACAAAACCTAAGCGGTAGGTGTTTTACCCGGTGCATTAAGTGGCAATGCGCTCTGCCGAGAAACTCGCAATGGTTGATTCCCGTCCGGATACAGATCTTGACCCGCTGGAGACCCAGGAGTGGCAGGAGGCTTTAAGTGCGGTTATTGAACGGGAAGGTCAGGAGCGTGCGCACTTTCTTCTCGAGACCCTGATCGATCAGGCCCGGCGCAGTGGCACCCATATTCCCTTCCGCCCGACGACGGCATATCTCAATACTATCCCCGCAGCGAATCAGACGCCCAGCCCTGGGGATCCAGCTATCGAATGGCGAATCCGCTCCTTGATACGTTGGAACGCGCTCGCCATGGTGATGCGGGCCAACAAGAAGAGCAGTGAACTGGGTGGACACATCGCAAGTTTCGCTTCAGCGGCCACACTTTATGACGTCGGTTTCAATCATTTCTGGCGCGGACCAGAAGCTGAATACGGAGCAGATCTGGTCTTCTTTCAGGGACACTCGGCGCCCGGTATTTATGCCCGCGCCTTTCTTGAGGGAAGATTAACCGAAACCGAGTTGGAGGGGTTCCGGCAGGAGGTGACAGGCGCCGGCCTTTCCTCTTATCCCCATCCCTGGCTGATGCCTGATTTCTGGCAATTTCCAACTGTGTCGATGGGTCTTGGACCTATCCAGGCGGTTTATCAGGCAAGGTTCATGCGCTACTTGCAAAACCGCGAATTCATTCCCCACTCGGATCGGAAAGTCTGGGCTTTTGTCGGAGATGGCGAAATGGACGAACCCGAGTCCACCGGAGCACTGGGACTTGCCGGGCGGGAACGTCTTGATAACCTCATCTTTGTTATCAACTGTAACCTACAAAGACTTGACGGCCCTGTCCGGGGAAACGGCAAGATCATTCAGGAACTGGAAGGCACCTTCCGCGGTGCAGGCTGGAACGTCATTAAACTGATCTGGGGTTCCTACTGGGACAAACTCCTAATGCGCGATACCCAGGGACTGCTACAACGGCGTATGGAAGAAGCCCTCGACGGCGAGTATCAGGCCTTCAAAAGCAAGGACGGCGCCTTCGTTCGAGAACAGTTTTTCGGAAAGTATCCAGAACTTGCGGCGATGGTGGCCAATATGACCGACGAAGACATCTGGCGGCTCAACCGTGGTGGCCATGATCCGCACAAGGTCTATGCTGCATACGCCCAGGCGGCGGCTCATAACGGCCAACCCACCGTCATTCTGGCAAAGACCGTCAAGGGATACGGTATGGGCGAATCCGGTGAAGGTCAGAACATCACCCACAGCCAGAAAAAGATCACGGATGAATCATTGCTTGAATTTCGTGACCGGTTCCGGATTCCGCTCGAAGACGAGGCCGTACTTGCGTGCGAGTTTTATCACCCAGGCGATGACAGTCCCGAGGTGCGATACCTCAAAGAGCGGCGCACTGTGCTCGGGGGAAATCTGCCGACCCGGACTGACAAAGCCCCTGCTTACGAAACGCCAGATCTATCGCTCTTCCAGTCCCAGCTCGACGGCAGCGGTGATCGTGAGATCTCCACCACGATGGCCTTTGTAAGACTCCTCACGGCCCTTACACGGAACAAGGCCCTAGGACACTATGTGGTGCCGATCGTTCCTGATGAATCACGCACCTTCGGCATGGAAGGCATGTTCCGCCAACTGGGAATATATGCGCCCAAGGGACAACTCTATATCCCAGAAGACGCTGACCAATTAATGTATTACCGAGAAGATATCCAGGGACAGGTACTGCAAGAAGGCATTACCGAAGCCGGTGCCATGTCTTCGTGGATCGCAGCGGCGACCTCCTACAGCAATCATGGTATTGCCATGATTCCCTTCTACATCTTCTATTCCATGTTCGGTCTGCAGCGGGTAGGTGATCTTGCTTGGGCCGCGGGCGACCAACAGGCACGAGGGTTCCTGATTGGCGGTACCGCCGGACGAACTACCCTGGCGGGCGAGGGACTTCAGCATCAAGACGGGCACAGTCTGCTGATGGCTGCCAGTATTCCAAACTGTATTTCTTACGACCCGACCTTTAACTATGAACTCGCCGTGATCCTGCATGACGGTATCCGGCGAATGTATACCGATCAGGAGAGTGTTTTCTATTACATCACCGTGATGAACGAAAACTACCTGCATCCGCCGATGCCTGAAAACGTCAGTGACGGCATCCTTAGAGGGATGTACCGACTGCATCAGGCGCCGCGGGGGCGTAAAGCAGCACCTCGGGTCCAGCTCTTTGGCAGTGGCACTATACTGCGTGAATCGATGGCGGCTGCCCGTTTGCTTGAACAGGACTTCGGTGTGCTGGCAGACCTCTGGAGTGTGACCAGCTATAGTGAACTGGCCCGCCAAGGTCGTGAAGCTGCGCGCTGGAACCGCCTGCACCCGGAGGAAACTGCACGACCCGTGTATGTCAGCGAACAACTTGTCGACTCCGAAGGACCCATCATCGCTGCGAGCGATTACAACCAGGCCTATGCCGAACAGATCCGAGAGTTCATAAACGGTCGATCCTATGTAGTGCTGGGCACCGATGGCTATGGCAGAAGTGGAACCCGCGAGCAGTTACGACAGTTCTTCGAGGTCGATCGATTCCAGATTACGCTTGCTGCATTGTCTGCCCTGGCGGACGAAAATTCCCTACCTAGGTCGGCGGTGACTGATGCCATCAGTCGATATTCCCTGAACCCGGAAAAACCTAATCCGGCCTTTAGATAAACCCGTTCCAACATGACTGACCCGCAGGACATTCTGGTTCCAGATATTGGCGACTTCGACCACGTCGACGTGATAGAGGTGTTGGTAGCAGCAGGAGACAAGGTCGACGTTGAGTCACCGCTGATTACGCTCGAAAGTGATAAGGCAACGATGGACATCCCCTCACCGGTTGCCGGAACCGTCACCGAGGTTCGCATTGCCGTGGGTGATCAAGTTTCTCAAGGCAGTCTGGTCGCCAAGGTAGAAACATCCGACCTGGTATCTGAGGCCGAGACGCCGAATGCAGCGGTGCTGGAAGAGGCATCGCCCAGAAAAGATCTTGAGTCAGAATCCGGTCATGACTTGCCGGTGTCGGAACACCCAAATTCGACTCCACCGGTTGTCCCCCGCCCGCCGCCTTCCCTGCCGCCTACCATCGAATCAGACGTGGAACCCTTGCCCCACGCGAGCCCGGCGGTACGGCGTTTCGCCCGCGAACTCGGAGCGGATTTGTCAAAGCTCAATGGCACGGGTGCCTATGGCCGAATACTCAAAGAAGATGTTACGGCCTTCATCAAATCGATGCTCTCTCAAGGCCAAGGCACTGACGATTCGCAAGGCGGTTTCGATCTGCCGAAAATACCTGAGGTGGACTTCTCTCGCTGGGGTCCGGTTGAGACCGAACCACTCTCCCGAATCAAGAGAATTTCGGGGAGGCACCTGCAGCGCGCCTGGCTGAACGTGCCGCATGTTACCCATCATGATGAAGCGGACGTCACCGAACTCGAAGCCTTCCGAAAAACGCTTAAACAAGAGAGTGCTTATAGCGAGGTACGAATCACCCTATTGGGATTTGTCATCAAGGCATTGACCAGCGCGATGAAAACCTTTCCGACTATCAATGCTTCTTTGTCGTCCGACGGTGAGACCCTCATCCTGAAGCGCTACTTTAATGTGGGTGTGGCAGTAGATACCAAGAACGGTCTGCTGGTGCCGGTGCTCCGGGATGTCGACACCAAAGGGATTCTGGAGCTTGCCGGTGAACTTGATGATCTCAGTGCACGTGCCCGCGAAGGGAAACTTAAACCGGATGAAATGCAGGGTGGCTGCATAAGTATCTCGAGCCTGGGCGGCATCGGCGGAATCGGGTTTACACCGATCGTCAATGCGCCGGAGGTAGCGATTCTCGGCGTCTCCCGGGCGCAGATAAAACCGCGCTGGGACGGAAACGCTTTCGAACCGTGTCTGATGCTGCCGCTGGATTTTTCCTATGATCACCGCGTCATCGATGGCGCCGAAGCAGCAAGGGTTACCGCTTTTATCGTATCGGCTCTTGAAGACTCCCGAAGACTACTGCTCTAAACTGTGTCCGCCTAGGCCTTCTGTGAACGATACCGTATTCACCGTCTCCGTTCCGAATATCGGCGATTTCGAGAACGTCGATGTAGTCGAGGTCCTGGTAACACCGGGGGATGCCATCGAGGTCGAGTCACCACTGATCACCCTCGAAAGTGATAAGGCAACCATGGACATCCCGTCACCGGTGGCGGGAGAGATCATGGAAGTTCTGGCCCCGCAAGGCGGGCGGGTCTCTCAGGGAGACCCTGTGGCCAAGGTCATGATCCAACGTCAGGAGTCGCCAACGCTATCTAACGACGCTACGCCGGTGAAAGTCCCTATTCCTCCTGCTTCGGATCCTAACAATCGGCCAGACGCGTACACACCTGCCGGTGAAGCCTTCGACCTGGCGGTACTTGGCTCCGGACCCGGCGGTTATACCGCAGCATTTCGTGCTGCCGACCTGGGTCTGAAGGTGTGCCTAATTGAACGTTATTCAACGCTGGGTGGCGTCTGCCTGAATGTGGGCTGCATTCCCTCCAAAGCCTTGTTGCATGCAGCAAGGGTGATCGAAGAAACCCGCGAGATGCGTGCCCATGGGATCGAGTTTGGTGAACCCAAAATTGACCTTACACAGTTAAGTAGCTGGAAAGACAAGGTTGTCGACCAACTGACCAGCGGACTCTCCGGCCTTGCAAAGAAACGCGAGGTACGGGTGATCACCGGGTCAGGCCGTTTCGAGTCGCCGCACGAATTGAGGGTGCTTCACGACGACGGTGAAGAACGAGTCCATTTTCGCCAGGCCATCATTGCCGCTGGGTCACAGGCGATGACCTTACCCGGTTTACCGGAGGATCCTCGCATCTTCGACTCTACCGGAGCACTGGCGCTCGAGAGCATTCCGCCCCGCATGCTGGTCATTGGCGGCGGTATTATCGGCCTTGAAATGGCGACGGTGTACCTGGCCTTGGGAAGTAAAATCAGCATTGTAGAGATGGCGCCGCAACTGATGCCGGGATCTGACTCTGATCTGGTAAAACCATTGGTCAAGCGTCTCAACACCCAGTGTGACGGTGTTTACCTTGGTACGCGGGTAACTAACATCGAAGCAGATGAACGCGAACTCAGTGTCAGTTTTGAGGGTGACAAGGCGCCTGTCGATCAGGCTTATGATGCAATATTGGTCGCTGTGGGTCGCTCGCCCAATGGCCATAACATTAATGCCGATGCCGCCGGCATCGTGGTAGACGACCGGGGTTTTATTGCCGTGGATTCCCAGCAGCGGACCAATCAGCCACATATCTTCGCGATCGGAGATATCGTTGGACAACCCATGCTCGCGCACAAGGCCACGCATGAGGGAAAGGCGGCTGCAGAGGTCGCCGCGGGGCGAAAGAGCGGCTTCGATGCGAGAGTGATTCCCTCCGTGGCCTATACCGATCCCGAGGTCGCCTGGGTCGGACTCACGGAAACCGATGCCAGGGATCAGGGTATCGAATTCCACAAAGCTGTATTCCCCTGGGCGGCAAGCGGCCGGGCACTTGCCCTGGCGCGCAGTGAAGGGTTTACCAAACTGCTCTTTGACCCGGTAACACAACAGATCATTGGTGGCGGCATCGTCGGACCCAATGCCGGAGACCTGATTGCTGAGGTGGGGCTTGCGATCGAAATGAACTGTGTCGCCCAGGATGTCGGACTCACTGTGCACCCCCATCCTACCCTCTCAGAAACCATCGCACTCGCCGCAGAGGCCTTTGAGGGAACGATTACAGATCTTTACCTGCCACGCAAACGCTGACGCCCCCGATGTAGCCGTGCCGCCTGATCTTTCCTCTACTGTAACGGGTTCGGGACCGCCGGTGGTTATTCTCCATGGCCTGTTTGGCTCAGCGGCGAACTGGCGCCGCATTGCCGATGCGCTTGCCCATCGCTGGCAAGTTTTTTCTATAGACCTGCCCAATCACGGAAACTCATCCTGGACGAACGACATGTCGTACCCCGCGCAGGCCAAGACACTTGCCCGCTTCATCTCAGATCATGTACCGAACAATCCCTTGGTCATCGGGCACAGCATGGGCGGCAAAGTAGCAATGGCACTCGCACTGGAGGGTGGGATACCTCTCACTGGACTGGTCGTTGTCGACATTGCGCCGGTGACCTATCCGCATTCACATCGATCTCTGGTTGCATCGATGAAAGCGCTTGACCTTGCAGCGCTGCGTAGCCGCCGCGACGCCGAACAGGCACTCGAATCGGATATGCCGGACAAAGCGCTGCGCCAGTTCCTGCTGCAGAATCTGCGAAACGTCGATGGCGGCCTACATTGGCGCATCAACCTAGACGTTATTCACCGACAAATGGCGGTCCTGACCGGCTTTGACATTGCACCTGGGCACTCGGATATCCCGGCCCTTTTCGTTTATGGCACACAATCCGATTATGTGACCCCGCAGTTAACGCCCCAGATCATGGGTCGTTTTCCAAAAGCCCACCTGCGTGCTATCCAGGATGCGGGGCATTGGCTTCATACAGAAAAACCTGGTGCATTGATTGATGCCTTCACGGATTTTGCAGAAACTGCAGGAGACTAGGAACTGTCCCGCACTGCAAGATAGTTCTCCGTTGGCTTGACGAGGCCGGAGGGACGCGGCAGGTGCGAAACCCTAAACCCGGCAGCACCGAGCACGGCAGGTAGCCTCTGATCGGTGATCACGCCGTCGGCATCACACGCCGCCTCAAACACGACGAGACGCAACACCGGGTTTTCCAGCACGGCGGTTGCGCCGCACAGCACCTGATATTCCCAACCCTCTACATCGATTTTCATAACGCTCGGGTAACGCCCTACCTGTCGACAATATTCATCCAAGGTAATGACCTCAACCTCAATCTTGCCAACAGCCTCACGGTGGGGCCAGTCACCAAAACCACTCTCTCCAGAATCACTACCGCGAATCAACTGTTGGTGCCCGCTTTCATCTGATAGCCCCATCGGTACAATACTGAGAGTTGCGTCATCCCAACCGTTCAACCGGCGCTGTCCGTCCATAACGTTGCAGGTGTCCGGGTCAGGCTCAAATGCGGTTACCCCGAGGACGCCACACGAGAGAGCAAGACAACTGAAGTAACCTGTGTTGGCACCGATGTCAAAAAAGATATCGTCTGCAAGTAATGAAACCTCGAGACGATCCGTAACTTCCTGCTCGTGTATCCGGTTACATAGGAGATTGCGCTGTAGCCAGTCCGTCTGGTCACAGCCAAAGAGAAAGCCCGGCCGGGTTAATACCCGGATACGCCGTCGGCCGAAGAGTCGTTCGATGAACCCCAAGCGTCTCGCCTTACCGGCGGGTATGCTGGGGCGAAACCAGATTGCGCAGATCAGCGCCTCGACGACGCGGGGATAGTAATACGCCGTTGCTCGCGGGGCGTATTCACTTTTTTCACCCATCAGCAGGGTAGTAGTTCGAGATCACACTTGCTCGATTTCGACCAGCGTACCGCAGAAATCCTTTGGATGCAGGAAAAGCACAGGTTTACCGTGTGCGCCAGTGCGCGGCTCGCCGTCTCCCAACACCCGACCCCCCTGCGCCTGCAGTTGATCTCTGGCTGCGAGAATGTCATCGACCTCATAGCAGACGTGATGCATACCGCCATCCGGATGACGCTCCAGAAATCGTCCGATCGGAGAATCATCGCCTAGCGGGTGCAGCAATTCGATTCGGGTGTTACCAAGGTCTACAAACACAGTGGTGACACCGTGATCTTCCAGAGGCTGGGGTGCTGAGACCTTTGCACCTAGCGTATCCCGATAAAGCGCTGCTGCCGCATCCAGGTCCGGTACGACAATCGCGACATGATTCAATCTTCCAATCATCAGGCGCTCCCGCTTTCATCATTTTCTGTAAATTGATCGATGAGCTGACGCGCAGCCACTCCCGGTGTTAGCCGTCCTTTGGCAACGTCCAATCGAACCCGCTCAACCTCAGACGCAATCCCGGGGCTCTTGAGGAACTGCTCTAACAGGCCTTCGTGCAGCGCTTGCATCAGGGCCTCGGTTGCCTGAACGTCCCGCCGGGAAGCGAGTGCCCCGCCCTCGCGGAGATGTCTGAAAAAGATCTCCATCTGATCCAGTACCTTAGCCACACCGACGTCGCACAGTGCAGACATGCCAAGCACCGGCACTTTCCACCCGGGTGTGCGAGCCTGTAAAAACCCCGTGGCGTTGGCATACTCCGAAACCGTACTGCTGGCGGCCTGTTCCAGATCTCCATCCGCTTTGTTGATCAGAATCAGGTCTGCGAGTTCCATTACGCCGCGTTTGATCCCCTGAAGTTCGTCTCCGGACCCCGGGACCAACAGCAATACAAAAAGGTCAGTCATTGATGCGACCCGAAGCTCAGACTGGCCGACACCAACCGTCTCGACAATCACACGATCAAATCCTGCTGCCTCGCAAAGCGCGATGGCTTCCCGGGTGCAACGCCCCACTCCACCCTGAGCACCGGATGAAGGTGATGGGCGGACAAAGGCCTTGTCACTAACCGATAGCTTGGGCATCCGGGTCTTATCACCCAGTATCGATCCTCCGCTGATCACGGAACTTGGGTCCACGGTCAGTACCGCGACTGAATGACCTCCATCGATCATATGTCCGCCGAGCGTTTCAATGAATGTGGATTTGCCGGCGCCCGGCGGCCCGGTGATACCGATGCGCAGTCCCGGCTGCGAAGGCGTTGGGAGCGCTGCGAGCAATTCCCGGGCCTGTGACTGGTGCCCTTTCAAGCCAGATTCAACCAGCGTGATCGCCTGTGCCAACGCCCGCCGATCCCGATTCCCGATAGCGTCCGTCAGCGAGGTCGTACTGGTCACGCCGATGACTCCCGCATAAACTCGACGATCTGCTGATCTACTTCGAGCGCTTCACCTGGCCGCGCGTGCAGGCAGAGCACCGTACCGTCACGCTCTGCCCGGATCACGTTTTCCATTTTCATCGCCTCAATCACAGCGAGTTCATCACCAGCTTTGACCTCGGCCCCTTCGGTGACAGAGACGGAGACCAGAAGGCCCGGCATCGGCGAAAGCGTCAAATGTGAAAGATCCGGCACAATCTTTGGAGGCATCAGATGGTATAAGGATGCGCTGTAGGGCTCAAGCACCAGCGCCTCGACACTCGCGCCGCTGTGAAAGACCTCATAGCGGACACCGCATCGGCTGAGTTGAGCTGTTGCCTCAATCCCGTCTACAGAGAAATCGATCACATCGCCGAAGGGGCTTCCCATGAAAGCGAGTGATCGCACCTTTCCATTTACTATTACGCGCCAACAACTTTTGTCGGCAGTGACCATGACTTTGTGTTGGTCAGTATCGATCTGGACTATCCGTGTAACTTCCCGTGGGGTCCAACCCACAGCCAAGCGGTTTTCTCGCAGGTGCCAATGCTCGTGAACCACTGCGATCAGTGCCACGATCCGGTGCACCACAGCTTGAGACAACGCGTTTCCCGCAAAACCCTCGGGAAACTCTTCTTCGATAAAACCGGTAGTAGTGTCACCACGAAGGAATCTAGGATGCTGCACCAGGGCGGCCAAAAACGGAGTATTGCTCTGGATACCCCTGATTTCAAAGCGGTCAAGCGCGCGCAGCATCGTGGCCGCGGCTTGTTCGCGATCTGGTCCGTGAGTCACGAGTTTGGCGATCATGGGGTCGTAGTGCAGACTGACTTCTCCACCTTCGCAGATACCCGTATCTACCCGTACACCCTGCGCGTCATCGGGCGGACGAAAACGCAGCACGCGCCCAGAGGACGGTAAGAACCCCCGGTAGGGATCTTCAGCATAAACCCGGGACTCCAACGCCCAGCCGCTGATACCGATATCTTGCTGCGATATCGTTAGCTTTTCTCCTGCAGCAATCCGAAGCATCCACTCCACAAGATCAACCCCGGTAATCAGTTCGGTTACCGGGTGCTCGACTTGGAGCCGTGTATTCATCTCCAGAAAATAGAAGTTACGTGCTTCATCAACAATGAACTCCACCGTACCTGCCGAGGTATATCCCACCGCCGCCGCGAGGGCTAACGCCTGGGCACCCATCTGCGCACGTAGGCCTTCATCGACAAACGAGGATGGAGCCTCTTCTAATACCTTCTGATGCCGACGCTGAATAGAGCACTCGCGCTCGTTGAGATGAATGCGGTTGCCGTAGTGGTCCGCCAGCACCTGAATCTCGATATGCCGAGGCCGACTAACAAATTTCTCGATAAACACTCGGCCATCCGAAAAACTAGATCGCGCCTCACTGGAGGCACGCTCAAAACCCTCCCGGCATTTATCATCATCAGTGGCTATTCTCATACCCTTGCCACCCCCACCGGCGCTCGCCTTGAGCATGACGGGGTATCCAATCTCTCGAGCGTGGCTCACCGCATCGTCAGCATCGATAAGCACTTCATTAAAACCAGGGATCGTCGGTACCCTTGCACTTTCGGCCAGGGCCTTGGAGGCGATCTTGTCACCCATAACCTCAATCGCCTTCGCCGGGGGACCAACAAAGGTGACGCCCACATCTCCCAAACCAGACACGAGTGCAGCTTTTTCGGAGAGGAAACCGTAGCCCGGATGCACTGCATCGGCACCAGTTTTTTGGCATGCGTCGATAATCCGGTCTACCAAGAGATAACTCTCGGCCGACGGGGATGCACCGATGTGAACAGCCTCATCTGCCATTAAGGTGTGTGGCGCATCGCGGTCAGCATCTGAGAAGACCGCAACCGTCTTGATGCCCATGCGCCTGGCCGAGCGGATCACCCGGCAGGCAATCTCACCCCGGTTGGCGATGAGGAGTTTGTTAAACATATGACGTCTCTTGCTAGCTTTTTATTCTTGATTTTCAGGTCAAAACCCAGCGCTACGGCTGAGACCAGTCTACCCCGGTCTCAAAAAGCGCAAGCAACCGCTCAATATTCTGCCGCGCAGCGTTTTCAAAAAGACCTTGAAAGTACGCCGTCGAATAAATATACGGCCGATTCGCCAGTGCTCTTAAGAATCCGCCCTGCCCGCGGGCAAAAGCCTCATCGTTCGCGTGTGTCGCCTCGAAACGAAGGTCGTGCGTATCGGCGAAAAATGCACCCCAAGGTTGTGAAAGACCCCACAAATCGACGTCCACTGCAAACTGCGCCTGGAAGCCCTGAGGGGACTCGCGATGGTCAGTCGCGAGAATCACCGTGCCTACCTCCGCAATGAAAGTAGCAGACAGGTACCCGGAAGCCATACTGGCAAACCAATCAGCGCTGCGTGCTTCATTATCGCGCGCCCCGGCTACAAAAATGGCGTCATGAAACCACAGCGCCATCTCCACAGCATCATCAGCACCCAGCACTGGAACTGCCTCATCATAAGCGGCAAGACAAACTGCAATATGACCCGCGTCATGATAGTGACGGGATGCGTCGTCATAGTGCCGACTGAGTGCCTCAAAAACCCGGGCAGACTCCCTGCCACCTCCGACGCGACTCCAAAGCCCGCGAAACCGATCCGGCTGCACAATATTCAGGATGCCGGCGGTGAAGACGGCGCTGCCCGCTCACGTTTGAGCACCTCGAACGCTTGGGTGGTCTGCGTTAGCCGGTCGACCACCTGGCGCAGCACGCTTAAGGAGACTTCGGGGTTATCCCGCATAAGATCCATGAAATCATCGGCCAGAATACGCAGGCATCGTACTTCCCCTTCGGCCCGGAGCGTCGCCGACCGCGGCTGATTAGCAATCACGCCCATCTCACCCACCACATCGCTGGTAGAAAGCACTGCCACTGGATCTCCGCTCGCGTCCTCGTTGACAAAAACACCTACCTGTCCCGACATAATGACATAAACACTGTCCGAACCTGAATTCATGGTGAAAATAATGTCACCGGCATCGAAACTCGACTCCTCGCTCGCAAATGCCAGTCGCTTAAGTTTGCCGGCATCCAGTTGCGTGAAAAGTGGAATCTTTCGAAGCTGCTCTGCGTCGGTAATGAAGTTCATATAAAAGGAGTTGGTTTCGATGGTGCAAAGGGCAATTTAACCGCAACAGCGCTACTACCGCAAAACCCGCTATTCGGGCGAGCGGGAATTGTCCGAAATACGCGATTCCATTTTCTCTAGATCCTCAGGCGTATTGACGTTCAGGAACATTTCCCCATGATCAGAGAAATTAACTCTGGCATGAGAAATTTCTTCCAGCCACAGATCGATCTTGCGCCCGCCGCCAGCAAGGAAGGCCTCAAGGCGCGACTGTGACCGACGATTCAGCATCATGAATACAGGCTGCAGGCGCTTACCATCGTGGGCCACCACCGCATCAAACTCACCTGAGGTTCCAGCCGCATACATTCTTGCCGCATAATCTTTCGCCAGTAGTGGTGAGTCACAAGGCGCGCTCAGAATCCATTCGTGTGAGGACTTCTCAAATCCCGCCATCATGCCCGCGAGAGGTCCCGCATAGCCGCTCACACCGTCACTGATGACTGAGACACCCAGTTTTTCATAATGCGTATGATTACGGTTGGCGCTGATCATGACCTCGCCCACCTGGCCGGCGAGACGCTTAAGACCCCAGGCGACGAGTGGCTGGCCACCAAGAGTCAGCAGGCCTTTGTCTGCGCCGCCCATCCGCCGCGCCTGTCCGCCGGCAAGCAACAGCCCGCTGACTTGAGAGATCGCCTTCACCGAATACACTATTGCCTCAGACTGTCGCGCCGTTAAGTTAACAATCCCATTATAATCAGGGCTGTCGCCCGACTTTAACGTCGGGATAAAGCAGGAACCCCAGTTCGTCCTTATATGCATTTTCCCCGCTACGTTTCATCACTACTTATACTGAGTACGTTGCTCGGTCTGCAAGGGTGTAGCTCATCAAAAGATGAGATTAACCCTGCGGCACCCGACTGGGACAGAACAACCCAGCTTGAGATTCCGCCCGACCTTACTGCGCCAAAAGACAACGCCAATACCGAACAGTTCTCCGCCGCAGCCCGCAATGCCAGCGAGGCGGAACTGGATCAATACAGCCAGTTCCAGGAATTTCAGAAGATGGCGGATTTCCAGGATTTTCTGAAGTGGCGTAAAAAGCACTCTGCCGACCTTGATTTGAGCCTCATGGCCTTTCGCAAAGCAAGAGATGAGGCCATTGCCGACTCCTTAAGCAAAAATGGCGTCCTCACCCTAACCACGCGCGAAGGCCAAGCGATTATCCTTATCGACGACACCCTGGAGAACTGCTGGCAGCGTCTCGACACGGCGCTTATTAATATGGGCGTGCATGTGCTGACCCGGCGTCAGGATCAGGGTGTCTTCAGAGTGCACTACGGGACAGAAGCACCCGAGGAGAACGATTCCTGGACCGACTGGATTCCCTGGCTGAGTGACCCAATCATCTACCAGGTTAGTCTGGAGTTAACGCGAAATGGACCAGCGGTTTCGATCCACGACGACCAGGCACAAAGTACGAATACCGAACTCGCGAATTCATTTGCTGAACTTATTGGAATTCAACTACTGACCTTTGCGGGTGATAGCGTAATTGTCGCCGCACCTAAGATCGAATCCTCAGTGTCCCTTCAAGAGGCATCCGGTGGTTACCTGACAATGGTGATCTCTGGCGCCGCCGGCGGCGTCTGGAACCGACTCGAACGGGAACTCCAGGATATGGGCTTTTCGATAGTAAAACGCGATCGACCCCAGTTGCGATTCGTGGTGCGCTACGATGATCCCAGCAAACTCGCCGACAAATCGTGGTTCCAGTCACTCGCCTTCTGGAAAGACGATACCAGTGCTCCGGCTGAGGACATTTCTGTGGTGCTAACGCCGGCCGGTGCAGAAACACATGTCAATGTACTTGATGCGGCGGACCGCCAGACAGAACTGGGTGATCAGGTGCTTGAATTACTGTCCGAGAGCCTTAAAGCCAAAGAAGATAAATGACCCGCGGCTCCGGCGCTGTTATTAGTCCCGGTGAAACCGAAAGTCAGGAGGCGTTCTTTGCGCCCGCCTGCTGCACCTTCCATTCCTGATAGGCCTTGAATTCCTGCCAGCGCTTCCATTGTAGGTACTCGGCATATTCCGGATCATCAATCGCCAGTTGCGATGGATCGTCACCGTCTTTTTTGTTACTGCCAAAAAAATCGAGGCTGAAGCCCTGACCGATCTGGCGCCTCGGAGAACGGGCATAAGGGGAATCGTCAGTCGGGGTCGTGTTGGGGTCGTTTTCTACGCCTTCGGCCTCGATTGGACCCGCAGTTTTATTAAGATTCGTGACTGAAGCGCAACCAGAAAAAGAACATGTAATTACTGCAGCGACTAAAACCTTCAGGATTTTCTCCACAAGAAGCCTATCTTTGTCCAGCAATATCACGAGTATTTCATTCCCGTTTGAAGGAATCGGTCAGCATTGATTTAAGACCTAAAAGTTCTACTGATCCCCAGTCACTAGACCAAGAGTCTAACAGACGATCTCAGCGTCCGTATCAATTCTCCACGCGGCGTCAAGAGCGCAAGCGCATCGCATCTCGATTTCCAAGATAGACTGTATAACTGAATCTTCCACCCAGAAATAACAAAGGCGCCACGAGGCGCCCTATTATTTCCGAATAACCATAAATTTAAATAAACATGTAGCCCACTCCACGGACACTGACAAACCTGGCTTCTGCCGAGGCGGCTTCGAGCTTATTGCGCAACCTGCGGACATACGTGTTTACTGTGCGTTCATCGAGGAAGCGGTCCTCGCCCCAGACCGCATTCAGAATATGTTGTCGGCCGTAGACGAAATCAGCGTGTGTCATGAAGAACTGCAATAGTCTGAATTCCGTTAAAACCAACCTTAGCGGCCTATCATTGACAAACACCAGATGACGTCTCGGATCAAGGGTGATATTTTGGTAGCGGATAATATCAATACCATGATGTGGACGAACCCGCCTCAGGATTGCCTTAACTCGCGAGAGCAACTCTTCCTTTCCGTAAGGTGGGGAGAGCACATCGTCAACACCAGCATCTAATGCCTTCGCCTTCTCATGTGAACTAATCGAGCCTGATAGGACGAGCAAGGGAACTCTTGAAGCGTTGTTGGCAGGCTCTTGATCAATGGCGCTGCAATGGAGCGCGGGGAATACCCGGCTCCACTGACCGGATCCTTCGACTACAAGTGCCGGCCGGTGTGGATTCTTAAGTTGGGTTACGAGGTCCGACTCACTGAAGGACTCGGGCATAGTCCGAACGTCAAAGTATTCGCCTGTGAGCGCTTCCTGCGGTGAACGGCCCGTCGTCCGTTCCGAACCGATAACAAGGATTCGTGGCGCGCTCACAAAGTTTTTCGACTATGCCGGAATGCGTCTGATAACTGTCTCTCAGGACGTCTTCTCGAAGAGTTCATCAGATTATCCCGACAAATATTCGGCTGTAACAAATTAGAAATAAGTTCAAGGTTGCATCGCCTCCCGTCCTGGAAGAAATGGGCAGGGGCTCCAAGGTCATTCGTAGGGAGAAGAGGAGTCCCTGCCCGGTGGTGCACACTTCAATAAGCATCCGGAGGAGATGCAGTCCGCACTTTAAACATCAGGGCCGTGGACGCCTATATCTCTTTAGTGGTAATGCGACTCATTCGCGTTTGTAGATTGGCGCCCCTTGAAGATTTTTTTTCAGCGCCGATACCAAAAAGAAGCGGAATCCCAAACTACTCTTAATTAAAAAAGAAAAATAACTGATCCGCTGTGAACGAAACGTTATTCAAACCTGAATTTCGTTATGGACAAATCAGCATTGTGCCGCCTGACTCTCCACAGCTCGGCGAACCGCTTCGGGCGTGAACTCTCACCTAGCCAGATGGTCTGCTCTAAAGACATCATTTTCAATCTGTTGTTTTTATGTCTTTTAATTCTGATTTTTTCTGTTTTGTCTCGTATTTGTATCTTTAAAATTTCTGATGTATTGGATAGTCACGTCCGTTGTTCTTGTACAAAAGCAACATTTAAACCTGATTAGGAGAAACCAAGTAATGCAAAAGAAACTGATTGCAGTCGCAGTTGCCGGTTTGCTGGCAACCCCGGTTGCTGCAGATGTGGCGGTTTCTGGTTCTGTCCGTGTCCGAATGGATTACGATGGAAGCCAGTGGCAAGTCAAAAACAGTGGTTCACGTCTTCGCTTTAAAGCAAGTTCTGACCTGGGGAATGGCCAAAGCGCTTACATGAACTACGAGTTCGGCGTGGATGCGGGTAAGGGCTCAATCCAGACCGGTACAACCAAACGCCTGACTTATGTCGGTCTAAAAGGCGACTGGGGTTCACTGAGCCTAGGCTCACAGTGGAGCACTCTATTCAATACGGTCGGTACCTACATCGATCAATCGAACGTCTACGGTGGCCTTGGCTATTGGGGTGAAGGCGGTGGTCAGTACCGTATGCCCTACTCCGTCGCACTCTCTACCAACATCGGCGGGTTTTCTATCTCTGCAGACGCGCAGATGCCTGGCGGCGGTGATGACCTGGATCGCGCCACGATTGGTACCAACATCGACGTTGGCAGTGTGTCCATTGGTGCGGCCTGGCAGGATAATGGTGACAACGACTTTACCGGTATCGGAGCTTCCATGACTCTCGCTGGTGTCGGGTTGAGCGGTGGTTATACTGACGTGCAGAACAAAGGCTCAGGCTTTGGCGTCTTGGGCAAACTCGCCGGGGTCACCGTGGCCTATGAAGAAACCGATTCCGTAGCTGATCCGACTATCTGGGGCAACTACAAGATCGGCCTCGGGGGCGGTGCTAGCGTCCGGATCGAGCTTGCTAACGACGGAACCGATACCAAAGGCGTCGGCATCCTGCGTATGGACTTCTAAGATCCGCTGTTTAACCGGGTCTTAGAACCCGGTGTAAAAAGGGCGCCGAAAGGCGCCCTTTTTATTTGAGTCACGCGTTTTTTACTGGCTTAACCCCTTAAATCCAATTTAATGTGTTTTTTTTACAACATTAGTTGTTAAAAGACATCGTTAATATTGCACTTAGGTGTCATAAAAATAACAATAGTGTTGCTTTTGTACAAGAGCAACACTTAAACCTAA
>DPVA01000212.1:17834-18576 GCA_003529705.1 Gammaproteobacteria bacterium
CGTTGCGGTATCAGGTTCCGTTCGGGGTTCCGTGCAGTATGACGGTGCCAGTTCCGAATGGTCCATGAAAGGCGCAGGCTCGCGTCTTCGCTTCAAATCCAATTCTGATCTCGGTAACGGACAGAGCGCTTTCGTAAACTACGAGTTCGGTGTCGACTCCGGCGGGGGCTCGATCCAGACAGGCAAAACTAAACGACTTGCCTATGTCGGCATCAAAGGTGACTGGGGCACAATGAGCCTTGGTGCCCAGTGGAGCACGATGTTCAACGTCGTCGGTACCTACATGGATAAATCCAATATCTATGGTGGTCTCAGCTACTGGGGTAATGGCAGTGGCCCGTACCGTAACGCTAACTCCGTTTATCTCTCCACCAACGTCGGCGGGTTCTCCATCTCCGCTGACACAGTGATGACGCCTGGCACGGGTGATGACCTGGATGCAGCCACGATTGGTACCAACATCGACGTCGGTGGTGTCTCGGTGGGTCTCGCCTATGGAGATCATGCAAACGGTAACAACATGACCGGTATCGGTGCATCCATCAGTTTGGCAGGTATTGGCCTGTCTGGTGGTTACACTGACGTCGACAACGTAGGCAGCGGTATGGGCGTGAACGCCAAGCTTGCTGGCATCACCCTTGCGTACGAAGAATCTGACTCCTACGCAGATCCGCGCATTTGGGGTCACTATGCTGTCGGTCTTGGTGGTGGCGCAAAAGTCATCGTAGAAATCATGAACGAC
>DPVA01000213.1 GCA_003529705.1 Gammaproteobacteria bacterium
CAGGTCGACTCGCTCCTGGGGCGACAGGGGTTGTACTTCGTTCTGTAGCCCATCACGCGGCCCCACTTCAACGATACGGATACGGTCAGGTCTCATGAATTATTTTGTCTCTTTAAAGGCACCGTCAGCGCGATCCGGTAGTAAATGCACAGGTCGGGTTCAATACCGTCCTGATAGTCTTTCTCAATTATATGAATTGCCCGAGCGCCAAGCGAACTATTGAGTTGCCACATGGCATCGGCGAGACCCGCCCGGTTGCGTCCGGAGATCTGCTGAAATCCCTCCGATCGCGCGGCATCAATTTGGCGTGTTTTGAGCTCCCGGCCGATCCCCTGTCGGCGATAGTGATCATCGACCAGGGTGTCGGCGGCATATAGCACTGTAGCATTGCCTCGAAACGGATCTTCGGCTGGACCGCGAACATGGGCAAAGGCTTCAAGCGGTGCCCCAAGGCAAAAGCCGGCCAGTTGCTGATCATCGATAGCGACGAGATTGACACCTTTTTCGTTGCAGACAATTTTTTCAAGGGTGTCGGACGTATCTTGCCGGGATGGCTCATAAGTCTGTGTTTCAAGACGAAGCATCTGAGGCCGCCATCGGCTCCAGTTTGCGACATTCAAACGCTCGTAGTGCATTGATTGTGCTGACTACGGGTGTCCGAGAGTTCCCTAGTCAGTATTGGTTCCGCTTGCATTCTGCTGGTGTCGTTCCCTGGCCCGGATGATGCTCTCATGCCGGGCGCCGCATACACTGCAGTCAGAAGGGCCTGATGCTCTCCAATTGTTAGGTGGAATGAAGCCACCGCGCCAGATTCCGAGCGCTTCCTGATGCGCCAGTGTCTCTTCCTCCTGAAATGGAGCTCCGGAACTGTTATCAATTATCGCCCAGCCATAGCGGACCAGCCAGGCATTTAGACTCTCCCCATCCAGAGCGCACTCTGCTGGTGCGCCATCCGCTGTTGAGACAGAAGTCGACAGAGAAACCAGCGCGACACATTCAATCTTTCCCCGCGTGACGCGTTCGCTAAGGGCTTGCCATGCGGCCTCTCCGCATCGCCAGTTACCATTATCGCTTTGGCAGAGTGCATCAGAGTGGGGCAAGGTAGCACCGTCAAGTCGATAGGCCGTGTCGTTCAGAACCAGGAATCCCTTTGTCGGATGAAGCACGACCTTAGATTGTGCAAAGACGGGAGTTCCTGCCCATAAACTGATGCACAGCCAGGCTGTGCCAATAACTAAGCGAAAGCCCATGAAGGCCTCGGAACGGTGGATCAATCCCGTGGGAGCACCACCACAGCATCACTGGTCCACTGTAGCCACACGGTCTGATTAGGTTTATGAAGATGGTTCATTGAGCGCTCCAGATTCTGCAACGCAACCAGCGCCGGTTCTTCACGCTGAGGAAGGTGCACATAAAAATGACTCCGGTCACCCAGATAGGCTGATGGACCCATGGTACCGGTCACAGTATTGATCCCAGTGCCAGGATCTGAGAAAACCGGCTGCATCTTCTCGGGCCGAATCGCGACCCAAGCCTTCTGCCCGGATGTCATCTGGGCCCTCGAGTCTGACACACTGACAGTACCTAACGCGCCGGTCTGGACCGTCATAGTGTTGCCGGTTGAGGACGTGACTTCACCCTCAAAGAAATTCATGCTGCCAATGAAATCTGCAACGAATCGTGACCCGGGCGATTCGTAAAGTTGTGCCGGTGAGGCAATTTCTATAACGGCACCTTCCGACATTACCGCAATCCTGTCAGACAAAGTCAAAGCCTCTTCCTGATCGTGGGTAACAAAAAGAAACGTGATGCCAATTTGCTGCTGGAGTTGGCGTAGTTCGATCTGCATCTGTTCGCGTAGTTTTTTATCCAGTGCTCCCAATGGCTCATCCAGCAGCAGCACTTTGGGCTGCTTGATGAGTGCTCTGGCTAGGGCCACCCGTTGACGTTGGCCTCCTGAGAGTTCTTCTGCGCCACGCTTCCCGTAGCCCGGCAACTTGATGAGTTCCAGCGCTTCGTCGATGCGCTTGTCGAGTTCGGCCCGGGTGAGCCCAGCTTTACGCATACCGAAAGCGATGTTGTTCCGTACATCCAGATGGGGAAAGATCGCGTAGTTCTGGAACACCATGTTCACCGGACGGTGATTGGGCGGTGTCGCCGACATCGGTTGCCCATCTATCATGATCTCGCCGGCGCTTGGAATCTCAAAGCCTGCCACCATCCTGAGTAAGGTGGTCTTGCCGCAGCCGGAAGGGCCCAGAAGCGAGAAGAACTCGCCTCGCTGAATATCGAAACTGGCGTCTTCGACGGCTTTTACAGATCCAAAATGTTTGCTGACGCCCTGAAATGAAATGATCGCATCGCTCATGTTCAAAATCCCGAAGTACTGTCGGTTTTTACACCACGTCGCCTGAACCACTCGGCAAAAGCAACGACGAAGAAAGAAATCACAAATATACTGGCACCCAGGGCAAGCACTGCTGGAATCTTGGTGGGAAAGCGCAGTGAACTCCAGATATAGATCGGCAAGGTCGGGTCCGTGCTGGTCAGGAAAAATGCCAGCACGAACTCATCGAAGGAGATAGTAAAGGTCAGCAACAGGCTGGCCACGATTCCCGGCAGCACTATGGGAAAAGTGACCCGCCAGAATGTCATCCAGGCGTTTTCGCCTAGGTCAAGGGCTGCTTCTTCCAGGCAGCGGTCAAAGCCTTCCATTCGGGAGATCAGAACCAGCATTGCGAAAGGGGTGCATAACAGCATGTGTGCAAAACCGACAGTCCACAGTGACAGTGGAATGTCGAGTTGAGAGATCAGGATCAACAGCGAAATCGCCAGAATAATTCCTGGAATCACCAGTGGCACCATGATAAAGCCCATTACAGCCCCTCGGCCTGGTATTCGGTAGCGGGTGACCGCTTTTGCGGCAAGAAGACCAAACATCGTGCTTAGAATAGCTACCGCAACACCGACTTTTACGCTGTTCATCAACGCCTCCAGCAAGTCGGGTGTGTTGATCATTTTTTGGTACCACTGGAGCGTAAAACCTTTCAGCGGAAACGCGATGTACTTGGATTTATTGAACGAAAACAGCGGCAGGAACAATACCGGGAGATAAATAAACGTCAGGTATATAACGGCATAGACTGTAAAGCCGTCGGGGCGCCACCAGGGCCGATTTGCGTTCATGCGACCCTCCTTCGGAATCGGTGTGTACCCCAAAGAAACACACAGACCATGGCCGTTACCGTGAGCATCACCATGACGGAGATGGCGGCGCCAAGCGGCCAGTTGAAGGCTTTGCCGAACATCGACTGGATGATGTTGCCGATCATGATTCCGCTTGGTCCTCCCACCAACGACGGCGTGACGTAATCCCCAACGGTCGGTATAAAAACCAGCAGACTTGCCGCGATAACGCCCGGCATGGAAAGCGGCAAGGTGACCCGGACAAAAGTCATAAAGGCGTTTTCGCCCAAGTCGCGGGCGGCTTCCAGCAAGGAGCGGTCAATCTTCTCGAGCGAGACATAAATCGGCAGGATCGCGAAAGCCGCCCAGGCGTGGGCCAGTGTGAGTGTGACGGCCGTCGGGTTGTACAACAGAAACTCAAGCGGCTCGCTAATGAGCCCAATCGATTTGAGCCCCGAATTAACTACCCCGTTATAACCCAGCATCACTTTCCACGCAAAGACGCGCAGCAGGTAACTTGTCCAGAAGGGGACCGTGATGAGAATAAGCCATACAAGCTTGTTCGCTTTGATTCGAAAGGCAATGAAGTACGCCATCGGATAAGCCAGCAGAACGGTGGCCAACGTCACCATACCGGATATCTTGATTGACTTGATCAGGATCATCCCGTAGATGGGCTTGGCAAAAAAATCTGAGTAGTTCTTCCAGGAAAATGTTTTTATGAAATCAACATAGTCCTGAAGCCAGAAGCTCAGGGTGAACAGCACGAGCAAAGGCATAGCTAGGCCAAACACCATTGCCAGGAGTGTTGGAGACAAAAGGCTGAAGCCACGTAGCGCTTCGCTTGCTAGGAAGCGCCGGCGGATTGCTAAACCGACAGTTTTCGAAGAGGTGGCAGACCGGCTCATGGACGATAAATGCTTTAGGGAAAGGCTCTACGGAAAACCGGTGACCGTGGGCTAAAAGCATGATGCCGGACGAGGGGACCCCGTCCGGCATCTTTTGCTTAACTTCAAACCAGCAGGAACTACATTCCGGCTTTGACTTCCTCGAACATGGCCTGAAGGGCAGGTTCGTTACCCATCGGAGCCTGGAAAATACCGGCATTCAGTGTCTCATCAACGTTGACTGAGTAGCCGAGTTCTTTAAGAAGGCCCGGACTGTCCTGCTCCACCTTTGCAAAGGCATGAATGTTGCCGTGTCCGTAGCCGTACTCGGTCAGTGCAAACACGCCGGATTCCACACTGGCATAAGCATCCAGGTAGTCATATATCCGATCAAGTTTCGCCGGATCATGATCGCTCATCAGGCAGAAACCGCAAACCCAGGTCATGGCGCCTTCTTTCGGGCTGGAGTAGCGCACATCGAAGCCTTCCTTCTTAAGTGCCGCGTAAGACGAGTTCCAGGCAGAAGTAGCGACCAGTTCGCCGGAGGCGAGTGCCTGCTCAATATCCGCCGGGCTGGTCCAGTAGTAACGCATCAGTGGTAACTGTTCCTTGAGGGCCGCCCGGGTCTTTGCCATTTCCTCATCGGTCATGTTGAACGGATCTTTTGCGCCAATGTAGATGGCGGCCACCATGACGCCGTCGATCAGGCTGTCCGCCATAGACAGGCGGCCTTTGTACTTCGGATCCCACAGCATGCCCCAACTTTCGTTATCGACATACTCAGGCGCGAGATCCGCCCGGTACAGCACGGATGTCAGTCCCCAGTCGGTTGGGAAGAAGTACTGATTGCTGCCCTCAAAGGTGCCCGGAATAGTTTTCAGACTTGGGATAATGTCATCCCAGGTGCTGAGCCGGCTGGTGTCAATCGGCTCGAGAATGCCGGCGTCTTTCCAGATCGGCACTTTGTAGGTACAGGGTTGTGTGAGGTCGACCTTGAACCCCGCGCGCATCTTGGCGAAGGCTTCTTCTTCGTCACCGAAAATAGCTATGTTGGGGGATTCACCATGTTTGGCGAGGTACGGCTGATGCAGTTCCGGCACATCCCAGCCTTCCCAGGTAAAGACCGTGGGATGATCATCGCTTGCCGCGAAGGCAGAACGGCTACCCATCGGCATCATGACCATCGTCGCGCCGAGCGCCATCAGGCTCTGGTTGAACTGGCGGCGGCTCATCTGGCCTGTGGCCAGTTGCTCTATGACATCTTCTTTTTTCAGATTCTTCATCGTTGTTGTTCCTCCTTAATGTTCTCTAAATGTATGTTCTCTAAGCTCTCTAAGTTCTCTCAAATTACTGCTGTGACTGTGACTGCGCAAAATTCTCTTTAACCGTGATCCTGATTTGAATCGTTCGGATGCTCTTATATTAGGATATTTCGGGCCCATAGGTGAAGCCTCTGGTGGCAACCGCAATTTAGGATCTGGCGCTGGCGCTGGACCCCTTATTGACCTAGGCCCGCACCTGTTCCAGAGTTTTGTCAAGCGCTTTGCTTGCGAGATCGACGAGTTCATCGATCTGGTCCTTGGACATGATCAGCGGTGGAGAGATAATCATGCTGTCCCCGACGGCCCGCATCACTAAACCTAGGTTAGCCGCAATGTCGCGACAGAGCGGCCCCGTGCTGCCTGAGGGCTCAAACTGGCCCCGGGTTTCCTTGTCGGCAACAATCTCAAAAGCGCCTAGAAAGCCCAGTCCGCGCACCTCACCCACAAGAGGATGATGGGCGAGTTCGGCCCAGCGCTGTTGCAGGTAAGGTCCGGTTTCGGTACGTACCCGGTCAATAATCCCTTCGTCACGCAGGATTCGAATATTGGCTGCGGCCACTGCGCATGCAGCCGGGTGACCCGCGTAAGTCATACCGTGGGTGAATTCGCCCCCTTCTTCGATGATGACTCGTGATATGTGATCTGCCACCATGACGCCGCCGATGGGGAGGTATCCCGAAGAGAGTCCCTTGGCAATCGGCATGAGGTCCGGTTTCAGACCATAGTAATCGCTGGCAAACCATTCGCCCGTACGGCCGAAGCCGCAGATGACTTCATCAGCCACGAGAAGAATCTGGTGACGCCGGCAGATCGCGCTGATTTCGGGCCAGTACGTTTCCGGCGGGACAATGACGCCCCCGGCGCCCTGGATAGGTTCGGCAATAAAAGCCGCGACCCGGTGCTCGCCCAATTCTTCGATTTTCTGTTCCAGTTCGCTAGCGACTTTTTTGCCGAACTCATCGGGCGACAGGTCGCCGCCTTCCCGATACCAGAAGGGTTGGCCTATGTGCACAATGTCGGGAATCGGCAAACCGCCTTGTTCATGCATTGAAGCCATACCGCCAAGGCTGGCGCCTGCCATGGTGCTGCCGTGGTAGGCGTTCTTTCTGCTGATGATGACCTGCTTATCAGGATGGCCCATACACTGCCAGAAGTAGCGGGCCATCCGCACAACCGTGTCGTTGGACTCAGAGCCCGAATTCGTCAGGAACACGTGAGTCAGATGATCCTGGGTGACCTCTGAAAGCAATTTGGAAAGATCGATGACAGGCGGGTGTGCTGTCTGGAAGAAACTGTTGTAGTAGGGCAGTTCCTCAATCTGTTTGCGTGCAACCTCGGCGAGGTCCTTGCGTCCGTAGCCCACGTTGACGCACCACAGCCCTGCCATGCCGTCGAGCATTTGATGTCCATCAGAGTCCCACAGGTAGACACCCTCAGCGCGTTCAATGATGCGGGCACCGGTTTCGTGCATTCGTTTGTGATCGGTAAACGGATGCAAAAAATGGGCGTGATCCAGCGCTTGGTATTCAGCAGTGCTAAGCGACATGCGGGAGGCTCCTTGGCGAGGGTTTTCTTGACTCAGGCTCTCATCTTAGAAGTCAGAGATCTGTGGCGTCAACGCGTTTTAAGCGCCAAAAAATACGAAAAAGGATGTGGTTTTTGAAACAAGCACCAGACCGATTCAGACATTCAGCAGCAGATGTTCGCGCTCCCAGGAACTGATCACCTGAAGGAAGGTGTCATATTCGCTTTCCTTGACAGCATTCCACGCC
>DPVA01000214.1:0-636 GCA_003529705.1 Gammaproteobacteria bacterium
TACAGCGAAGAGATTGGGATGCGTTTGCCAGAAGCGATCTTTCTTCAAACTGTAACCGGGGAATACCCCGAAGACCAGAGCGCCGTTGATCCAGCCGACAAGGACATCTTCCTGAAACCTGATCTCGACAGTTTCCGCTTGGTTCCCTGGACCCAGGAACCCACAGCACTCGTCATCCACGACTGCTTTTATGCCGATGGAAGTCCCGTCGAGATGGCGCCACGATACGTGCTGCAGAAAATCGTCAATGCTTACCGGGAGCGCGGCTGGATACCGGTGGTCGCGCCGGAGCTTGAGTTTTATCTAATCAAGCCTAATCCCGACGCTGACTATCCGCTAGAACCGCCCGTCGGACGCTCCGGACGCGCTGAAGCAGGTCGGCAATCCTTCTCCATCGATGCGGTCAATGAATTCGATCCGCTGTTTGAGGACTTGTACGACTATTGCGAGAGCCTCGATATTTCGCTCGAGACTCTCAATCACGAAGCTGGCGCGGCACAGATGGAGGTCAACCTACTGCACGGTGATCCGGTAGCGATTGCAGATCAGGCCTTTCTTTTTAAGCGGACGGTGCGCGAGACCGCGCTTCGGCACAAAATGTACGCCTCTTTCATGGCCAAACCGATGGAAAAAGAA
>DPVA01000214.1:940-3752 GCA_003529705.1 Gammaproteobacteria bacterium
CCGATGAAAAGGAAGAAAATAATGCCATGCACATCCACCAAAGTGTCGTCAGTGCAAAGACCGGAAAAAATATTTTCAGTGATGCCGATGGCGAAGCCAGTTCACTTTTTTATGCACACATTGGTGGGCTGCAGCGATTCTTACCAGCGTCCCTGTCTTTGCTTGCGCCGAACGTAAACTCCTACCGGCGCCTCATCCGCTATCACGCTGCACCGATCAACGTCCAGTGGGGGCTCGACAACCGCACGGTGGGTCTTCGGGTTCCGGACTCGGGCCGTGAATCACGCCGGGTTGAAAACCGCGTTCCCGGTGCCGATGCCAACCCCTATCTTGCGATTGCAGCAAGTCTCGCCTGCGGCCTGCTCGGGATGCAGCAAAAACTCGATCCCAGCGCGCCAGTAACAGCAAGCGCCTACGACATGCCTTACGAACTACCTCGCAGCCTCGAACAGTCAATCCAGGCGCTGGAAACCTGTGATGATCTTAAGGAGATGCTGGGCACGCGTTTTGTTCGGGCCTGGCATGCCGTCAAGGAAAGCGAATATGACACTTTTCTTCAGGTTATCAGTTCCTGGGAACGAGAGCATCTGCTGTTGAACGTCTAGGTCTGGGTACTGTGTCGTATTGATTACCAGAGCCATTTGGGGATTTTCTGATGAGCAGGCTGCATTGACGTAGCCAATCCCTCACTCCTAAGATGCGAGCCTGTTCCGAAAAACGCTTGTTGCCGAGGAGTATCTCCATGACACTTACCACCGCCGAATATCAGGCGCTTGATCACGCACACTTTCTTCATCCTTTCACCGATCACAAACGGATGCACGAAAGGGGTGCCCGCATTATCGAACGTGCTGAAGGTGTGTATCTGTGGGACACTGATGGCCATCAGTTGCTGGATGGCATGGCGGGCCTCTGGTGTGTCAACGTAGGTTACGGACGCAAGGATCTTGCTGAAGTCGCGCGCAAGCAGATAGAAGACCTGCCCTACTACAACAGTTTCTTCCAGACGGCACATCCACCTGTTATCGAACTGTCGACCCTGCTATCCGAAATTACGCAGGACCAACTTACACATGTATTCTTGACCAACTCGGGTTCGGAGTCGAACGACACAGTCGTACGCATGGCACGCTACTTCTGGCAGTGTATGGGCCATCCTGAAAAGCAGGTCATTATCAGCCGGCGCAATGCGTATCATGGCAGCACTATGGCGGGAGCAAGCCTGAGCGGCATGCCAGCCATGCACGAGCAAGGGGGTCTGCCGATTCCCGATATCGTGCATATCGGCCAGCCCTTCTGGTATCGGGAAGGCGGTGACTCGACACCGGAGGAATTCGGTAAAAAAGTTGCCAGCGAACTCGAGAAGAAAATAGAAGAGCTCGGCGAACATCGGGTTGCAGCATTTATTGCTGAACCCATCCAAGGTGCCGGCGGAGTGATCGTGCCGCCCGAAACCTACTGGCCGGAGATCAGTGCTATCTGCCAGCGTCACCAGATTCTGCTCGTTCCAGATGAAGTTATCTGCGGATTCGGTCGCACAGGCGAATGGTTTGCCAGCGATTACTATGATCTCAAGCCCGACCTCATGCCAATCGCGAAGGGATTGTCCTCAGGATACATTCCTATCGGTGGCGTCATGGTCGCAGATCACATCGCAAGGGTCATCATTGAAGAAGGTGGTGAGTTTACTCACGGGATGACTTACGCCGGGCATCCGGCTGCCTGCGCGGTGGCCGCTGCGAATATTCGTATCCTGCGTGACGAAGGCATTATTGATCGGGTGCGGGCAGAGACTGGGCCTTACCTGCAGCAGAGATGGGCAGAACTGGCTGATCATCCTCTGGTGGGTGAAGTACGGGGCCTCGGCTTTCTCGGCGCACTGGAAATCGTTGCCGACAAAGACACCCGAGCACAGTTTGAGCCGTCGGGTACGACCGGATCAGTCTGTCGAGACATTGCCGCTGACCTGGGTCTTGTGATGCGCGCTGTCGGCGACAGTATGATCATCTCCCCGCCGCTGATCATGTCTAAAGAGCAGATAGATCAACTGGTCGAACTGGCCGGCAAAGCTCTCGACAAGACTCTGGATCAGGTCCGGGCATAACTCCAGAACGCTAAGGTTAATACCTTGGGTTCTTTTAGCGGGTGTGCGCCACCGAAAGGTTCGCGCCAAAATCTAAAATAACCTAATATAGAAGGGTCCAGCCCTTTTTGGGAGGGGTCACAGTTAAACCCAGTAAAAGAGATTTAAGGAGGAACGAAGATGAAAAAACAGGATATCGTTGAACAACTCGCCACGGGCCAGATGAGCCGTCGACAGTTCAACCAGAGCCTGATGGCGCTTGGTGCAACCATGGTGATGATGCCGGTTGGTAGTCGCTCTGCATTTGCCGGAAGTGACGACCATCCTACCGTTTTTACCTGGGAAGGCTGGGATGTCCCCGAGTTACATCAACCTTATCTTGCCAAATACGGAGAGTCACCTAACATGGCAATCTTCGGTGATGAGGAAGAAGCTTTTGCCAAAATGCGAGCCGGATTTAAGGTTGATCTGACCCAGCCCTGCACCTATAAAGTGCCTATCTGGAAAGATGCGGGAATTCTGAGCCCAATCGACACCAGTCGACTCAGCACCTGGGACGACATGATCCCGAGCCTCAAGACCATCCCGGGCACTTTCGAAGGGGACAAGCAGTATTTCATCCCTACCGATTGGGGCCTGACGTCAGTCTTGTATCGTGCCGACCTCGCCCCCGAGTATATTGGGAACGAAACCTGGGGCATGCTCTGGGATCCGAAGTACAAAGGCCGC
>DPVA01000009.1:0-992 GCA_003529705.1 Gammaproteobacteria bacterium
CTTTCGACGGCGACTAATTCAATAGATGAGTTACTCCAGTACGATCAAATCCCTTCAGGGATCGACAGGTACCCGCCAAAATCGATTGATAGGTTCGCGACATCGTCAACGCTTCGGCCACCGTACTGAACCCAACACGCTTTAATGACTCCCGAGTGCGTGATAAGAAGATTCTCTCCTTCCGGTAGACCAGACAGGAAATCCCCGACCCGCTCGATTACATCTTGAAACCGTTCGCCGCCAGGTACACAGTAACCGGCGATATCGCTCGCCCAGGAATCGATTTCTCCCTGATTAATATCCGACCAAGGAATTCCCTCCCAATCGCCAAAGTCCATCTCTCGCAGTCTTTCATCCACTTCGAAAGAAAGATCGAGGTATTCGGCCAGCTTCAAACATCGACGCAATGGGCTCACATAAATTCCTGAATATGTGCATACCATTTGGCGCCGAAGTACTTCGGCCTCACCAACAAAGGAATCACCAACATCAAGGTCCAGAGCCCCATAACAAATACCCTCCGGGATCTGAGGACGAGTATGTCGAATCAGGTGGAGAGCCATAGAACGCTTGCTGCAAGATAGATAAGCACTTCAGATATCTGCTGAGAGAAGCCCAAATAATCGCCTGTATAGCCGCCAATCTGACGTATACAAAATCTGGCCAATAAGAAAACTGCCCCTGCCACGATAAGACCGGCAGTAGCCGCAACAGACGGGTGCCAAACTCCCAGAGGAACAGCGGCGGCAAGACCAACCAGCAGGCCCCTTATGGGTACACTTCGCGCCACGGGTTTAGCCCGCGCCTGACCGGCATCTTGAACGTAGTCAATAAAAAAGATCAACGCGAGGGGGGCTATCCTGGAAAGAGCGTGGCCGACAATGAGCAGGACCACTCCCAAAGCCGGATCCAATGCTGCCAGTATCGCCGTCCGCAGTGAAAGAACAACCCATAGGGCAGAGGCGCCGTAAGTCCCTATCCGGGAATCCTTC
>DPVA01000009.1:1243-15917 GCA_003529705.1 Gammaproteobacteria bacterium
AAAAGTGAGAAAAATTTAAGCAGAACTAAAAGCAAAATACCCAGGGCACCATAAGTCCCTATCCGGGAATCCTTCATGATTTGAAGTTTGTCCCCTACCGTAAATCCACCGCCGAACCCGTCACAAACGTCGGCAAGGCCATCCTCGTGGAAACAACCTGTTAACAGTAGTCCGGCCAAGATCGCCAGTACCGCTGCTGCTACTTGAGGCAACCAAAGTGCGGAGATCCAGAACACCCCGGCCACAATTCCCCCAACGCCGAGTCCAATCCATGGCAGATACTGACTGGCGTGATCGAGATCGCCGTCTGAGAATCCCGAAATAGTCCCCATCGGCACTCTAGTAAAGTATCCGACCGCCACCCGAAAACGGCGTACTTCGCGGGAGATGGCCTCAGAGTTCAATACACGCATTCTTAGCTCTCCTGGGCCACTAATCAGTTCCCTCGTTAACACCTGCTTCGGCAAACGTCGCCATGTTATTGTGTAATTGGCAGGCGGCCTCGAGCACTAGGACCGCTATCGCCGCTCCGCTACCCTCTCCCAACCGCATATCCAGATCAAGCAGTGGGTTTGCGTCCAGTGCGGCCAGAACATGCTTATGTCCTGGCTCCGCCGAACAATGAGAATACAAGAGCCATGGTTCAATCGAGGGATTAATCCTGACCGCCGTGAGCGCCGCCACCGAGGCGATGAATCCATCCACCAAGACTGGCGTACCCCTCTGAGCGCAGCCTACATAGGCGCCGACCAATCCCGCGATCTCGAACCCGCCCAGATGCTTTAATACAGTCAAGGGTTGGCCCTCCCGAAGAGCCGGTCCATGATACTTAAGCGCTGTCTCAATAACATTCGATTTGCGCTCGACCCCCTCCTTATCTAGCCCCGTTCCTGGCCCCGCGAGTTCCTCTGGCGGTAAACCAAGAAAGGCGCATGCAAGCGCGCTGGCGCTGGTGGTATTCGCGATACCCATTTCTCCACCCACAAATAGTTGGCATTGCGTTTGAACCACTTTCTCAGCGATCTGCCGTCCGGCATCTAGGCTGCTGACAAGTTGTAGATCGGTCATCGCTGGCTGGTTGAGTAAGTTTGCCGTTCCAGGGCCAAGATCTACGCGAACCACGTTTTCTAATTCGCCGGGGTCATTCACCAGTCCGAGACTGATCACCTCCAACTGTGCATCAAGGTGCTCTGCCATCACTGAAATAGCAGCCCCCCCTCGAGCAAAATTTCTCACCATCTCGCCGGTCACTTCAGCCGGAAAAGCCGAGACACCCTCAATAGCCACACCATGGTCTGCGGCGAAGACACCGATATAAACCGGTTTCGCCACCGGTACAGCCGTGTCCTGCAAGGCAGCCAGTTCGACCGCACACCGCTCCAATCGGCCGAGAGAGCCTGGTGGCTTCGTTAAACTGCTCTGTCGGATCAACGCCGCTTTCCGAGCTTCTTCAGATAAAGAGGATGCCGGAGCAACAATCCAGTCCGTCTCAGATAGTTCCATTGGATTCCCTCTTAACCCAAGTTGGTATACCCGCGACCATCAGGATAACGTTATCAGCAAGTCCTGCGAGATTCTGATGAAGCCTGCCTATTTCGTCACAGAAGCGTCTGCTCAATGAATCTATGGGCACCACGCCACTGTTTGTCTCATTGCTCACCAAAACCAGGTTTGATCGCTTTCGCTTCACTTCCGTAATCAGCGCATCAATCTCCAGTCTTCCCGTCTCGAACGCATCATCGGCCAACAGGAGGTTGGTCATCCACAGCGTGAGGCAATCCACCACGACAAGCTTGTTGGACGTCGCATGTTCAAACAGTGCCTGAGCGATCCGAATCGGCTCCTCGATGGTTTTCCAGTGCTTGGGTCGATGTTTCCGATGCAGAGCAATCCGCTCCTGCATCTCAACATCTTTTGCCTCAGCAGTAGCCAGGTATATGATTGAGCCAGAAAAGTCGGCGGCCAAGCTCTCGGCCATACGGCTTTTTCCGGAGCGGACACCCCCGAGAACCAGAGTAAGCGTCACCCTGCCACCGCAGATCTGTGAGCCGGGAGTTCGTTGACTAGTTGTGGCCTGGAATGGGCAGTCATGCAGGATAAAAGAAAAACTCATTCCCAGCCGGGTAACGGTGGAGTTGATGCTGGTAAAGCCTTGATAGATTTTCTTCGCTCGCGATCAGATCAACTGGCCCTTGGGTCGTTTCACCGTCCCCAAACAATAAAAGCAAATGATCACTGAATCGTACGGCGAGATTAACATCATGCATCACCATCATTACCGCGCGTCCCTTGGCACGACAATCAGCAAGGAAGTCCTTCATCAGGTGAGTCTGAAAATGAAGGTCGAGATGATTCACCGGCTCATCCATAAATACCATTTCTGTCTGTTGCGCGGCCAACGCAGCCAATTCCACACGACGGCGCTCGCCTCCCGACAATGACGAGAGACTGCGGTTGCCAAATCCCTGGAGCCCTACCCGTTCCAACTCTTGATCGACGATTAATTGATCTCGCTCACTCGAATCCCGCCACCTCTCAATCCAGGGGTGGCGGCCGCTCATCACAGTCTCACCCACTGTTGTCGGAAATTGAATTTCCGGATGCTGAAATAGTAGGCCAATTTTCCGAGCGCGAGCGCGCCGGGAAAGTTGATCCAAACTCCTGCCGTCGAGACAAATCTGCCCTCCCTTCAGAGGTTTAAGGCCCGCAAGGGTGAGAAGCAGGGTCGTCTTTCCTATCCCGTTTCGACCCAGTATCGACCAGACCGTCCCCGCTTCCAAACTAAGTTCCAGATCACGACAGGCCGCCACGTTTCCTACTCCTGCCTCAATCCGATCAGCGTGCAGAAGAGTCATACCGTCTCCTGCCGACTGCCCCGACGCAAGAGATAAAGAAATAGGGGAACCCCAACAAATGCCGTGATTACGCCAACCGGCAATTGGCGTGGGCCAAGCACAGTGCGTGCGAGCATTTCAGTTATGACCAGCAAACTGCCTCCCATCATCAAGCAGGCAGGAATCAACCTACGGTGATCTGACCCCATAATCAACCGCATCATGTGGGGGACGACAAGCCCGACAAAACCAATGGCCCCAGCCAGCGTCACAGCAACCGCAGTTAGCAGGCCGGCGCCGATCAGTATTGCAAACCTAAGTCGAAGCGTGTGAACGCCGAGCGATTCTGCTTTGAATGTCCCCGCCACCAGTAGATTGAGGTCTCGCGATGAAAAAAGACTGAAGGCAAGTACGCTGAAGAGGACCAGGCAATGAACAAAACCCGGACCACCATTTCGGACGTCACCCATCAGCCAGAAAAGCATTCCCTGAATTTGACCGTCCTGACTGATTGAAAGGAGAAAACTGATTAGCGCTCCCCAGCCCGATGCCACCACAATGCCAGTGAGCAGGAGTCGGGTTGAAGACCAGCCTCCTGCATCACGACTGAGGAAAATCACTAAAGCTAACGACAACACTGCCCCAACTGCCGCCGCGGCCGAGACAGACTGATGAGTGAATCCCAACAGCATCGTGGTCAGCGCAAATACAGCCGCCCCACCCGAGGTTCCAAGAACATATGGATCCGCAAGAGGATTTTTCAGTAGCGCCTGCATCAATAAGCCAGCAAGCGCGAGAGAAGCGCCAACCACTAAGGCACTTGCTGATCTTGGGAACCGTAATTCAAAGACAATCGTGTAGTCTACCGAAGGATGTCCTGTTCGTATTGTTTCGAACACCGCGCCCCAATCGATCGGGATACTTCCCACCGATGCCGATAGTAATAAGCTTATGGGAACCAACGCTGCCAGGACCAGAATGGTCCAGCCGAAACCCCTTGAATCGTGATCTATCAGCAGCTTAAACACGCGAGACTTCCCAATATCACCGATCAGGATGCATTGCGAACTTTATCGATTATGCGGCACAGGGCTTCCATTCCCTGCGCCAACCGTGGTCCCATTCTCGCTATATGGTCAGAGTCAATTGCATAAATATGCTGATCCTGCACCGCACTGACTGTCGACCAACCTTGCCACCGAGTCACCCACGGTGGGGTTTCTCCAAACACACCTCCGCCCACAATCACTTCCGGGTTCCGGGCCAGGACCGACTCAAGCGAAACAATCGGAGCCAGTTGTATAAGTTCAGAAAAGATATTTCTCCCGCCACAAAGAGTAATGAGATGACTGATCACATGATCACCATTTAATGTATAGATCGGCTGCTCCCAGACCTGATAGAAAACCCGCACGGGCCGGCGCTTTGAATAAGCTTCACTCAATTTATCTATACTGGCTCGAAATCGAGATGCTTGGTCAACAGCTTGTGTCTGATTACCGGTAAGTTCTCCAAGCCTCTCCATGAGACTCACAATATCGTCAACTGTAGCCGACTCACTTACAAACACTGGCAGTCCCAACTGTTTGAGTGCTTGCAACCCATCTTGTGAGTTACCCGACATCCAGGCCACGATCAGGTCGGGCTTGAGGGAGAGGATCTGCTCCACATCAAAGCGATTGTGGCTACCGACCAAGGGTAGCGCTCTAGCCGCCGCGGGAAAGTCACTGTATTCAACAGCGCCAACAACCTGTTCACCCGCTCCAATAAAGAAAAGGACTTCAGTGAGATTGGGAGCAAGGCTAATAATGCGTGTCGCGGGCGAACTCAATGAGACCTTGGTCCCCACATCGTCAACCGCCGCGACTTCTGCCGATACCCGTAATGCAAAGAATATACCTGCCATCACAACTGCAACTCGAAAGATCACTATGCCGACGAAGTTCATTTTAGAAACTCTCACTGCCGGAATCTGAAACACCCGAGGCTTATGCGCTTTCGCAGAAACTGATCGCGCGCAGTTTTAAATCCAGCGCGCGGTCCCGGTCATGACTCGAGAAACCTTACGCATTAAATTTGGTATCGGCCACGGGAGTTCGGCGGCACCAGCGTGTTGGGCAGCCTGTGCATGCGCACGCTCATCTTCTTTCATCTGTTGCACCACCGCCCGGCTTCGAACATCTCCTTGAGGCAAGCGATCCAAATGGCTATCGAGGTGCGCTTCGACTTGTTCCTCGGTTTCTTGAAGAAACCCGAGGCTCCAGCGGTCGCCCGCCCATCCCGCAACCGTCCCCATACCGAAGGCGCCCAAGTACCACAACGGATTCAACAGGCTCGTTCTCCCTTCCAGATCCTTCAAGCGATTTTCACACCAGAGCAGATGATCCTGCTCTTCCGACGCTGCCTGAATCATGGCATTACGAACACGCCCATCGCGAGCGGTCAGTGCCTGACCTTCATATAGCGCCTGGGCGCAGACTTCACCAACATGGTTAACCCGCATAAGGCGGACTGATTCACGCTTGTCCGCCTCGCTTAACGCACCGGATTCGAAACCCCGGGCAGGGTCCATGCGCCCCGTACCGACGGGAGTGCTTGCAATCGTAGTCAATGCCGTCTGGACAGCCGAGATAAGCTGATCAAGGGCGCTCAGTTGTCTTGTTCTCATTCTGGATTCACCTGCTATCATCGTTGCGCTTAGTGCCTCCACTTAACACCAATGAAAAACTCTCGGCCAGGCTGGCGATAGTAACTTGCGTGTTCGTAATCTTCATCGGTCAGATTACTGACCTTGCCGACAAGATGCCAGTTTGCATTTAAATGATACGCGCCGCGAAGATCAACCGTTATATAACTATCTATCACCCGGGTATTGGCAAGATCATCGTAAGTGCTGCCGGAAGAAAAGAGCGAGGCCCCGCCTGAGCCTTTTGCGAACGTCCGATCTAGCCGAAGTTCTAGGAACTCGCCGGGTCGGCGCGGCAATTCTTTGCCATCATAGGTGCCGCCGTCCTGCTCCGCGGACAACAGCGTAAGCGCAGACCCAACCTTCCAATTTTCCACCATGGTATCAATTTGAAACTCAACACCCTGTATTGCCGCCTTATTTACGTTGCCCGGGGCTCCGAGGGCGGCATCGTAAGCAATCAGATTATCCACCTCACTGGAGAAGATATTGGCGGAAAAGCGGCTATTCGCATCCTGCCATCGAAAGCCTGCTTCCACCGTGGCTGATTCCTCCGGGTCTAGGTTTGCATTTCCAAAACCGGGGTAATAAAGCTCGTTGAATGTAGGCGCCTTAAACGCCGTCCCATACTGCGCCGTGAGTCGAGAAGCCATATTCAGGTCATAGCCGATGCTTGCATCACCCGTCACCGAGTCGCCAAACTGCTGGTTGTCGTCATACCGCAGGGCTGACTGAACATCCAACATACCTACACTGCCGATGAACTGTCCAAACACGCCTAGATTGTCCCGGGATGTTTCGGTATAGGCAGTACCACTGTCTACCTCATCACCGGCAAAGTCGATTCCCACCATAGCAATATTTTGCGAGGAAAGAGCAAATTCATTGAGCCAACTCAGAGATGTCCGGGTCGTATCAAAGTGATCGGTCTTAGTGCCATTCTTTAAAGTATCCGAGTCATCCTGACTTTGACCGACTGAGAATTTCATCCCCAAACGGTCACTCGCATTGACACTGACCTCCGCGCCGAGGATACCAACCGAGAAATCCGTCTCGTTTGAGAACGACCCATCGTATTCAGTTTCTCCGGTCGATGAGAGGTAACTCACGGAAAAGTCTGTTTTCTCATTCATAGAGCCGGCGAGTTTGGCTTGGACGGAAAAGCTTTCATAACCGTCACGGTCATCCTCAAAAGTGAAACATCCGGCTGTAATCGAACCGGCACAGACGTCGTACCCAGTACTTTTTTCATAATTCGCGCCGATTGAAAACTTCGTAGCATGCTCACCTGCCGAAAGTCTTGCACCGAATTTGGAGTAGTCATCTGTTCCGACGGTAGCAAAAGCAGATGATCGGGGCGCTGTATCAGGATTTCGGGTAAAAATCTGAATCACCCCGCCGATCGCATCCGGACCGTAAAGACTTGATCGAGGCCCCCTCACCACTTCAATTCGCTCGATCTGATCTGGATCAATAAACTGGAAGGACGTGGTGCCAAGAGTCGTCGAACCCACCTTGATTCCATCGATCAGAACCAGAACGTGGTCTGATTCTGACCCGCGAAGAAAGACAGCGCTCGGCTGTCCCAATCCGCCAGTGTTACTGACAGTGAGCCCGGGGACAGTGCGCAAGATATCTGAGACCGTCACCGGCTGCAGTACTTCAATTTCCTTACGGTCAATCACACTGACCGCCGCAAGCGACGCATCTACCGTTTGGGCCGTTCGGGTCGCTGTTACTACGACCGGTTCTGTCTCGCCATGAGACAGGCCGGAGAATATCAGGACAAAAACAGATAGGAACAAGCGGGCGTTTCGCGCCATTCGGGCCTCCCTCGCACCCTCCGTGCGACTGGTTATGCAAAGGGCTCATTGACGAAACGTCGCCACAAATGCCACGGCCCCACGCGGTGGATTCGGTTTACTCGCTGGCCGGTCTCCGGACTCGTGAGCGCCCTAAGGCTAAGAGGATCTGCGCCTTCCCACGACGATTCGTCGCAGTGGCATGAGCCGATCCAACCCACTTACCGTTGCGGGGGCAGTGCCGGGATTGCACGAGAAATTAAGTCTTTGCGCACCGGCTTCCCGTTTCACCATGGACAAAAACGCCCGCGGCACCAGAAAGTCACACCATTATAGGGTCTGATTTTTATTATTCCCAGCGAAAAATATTTGTTTGCGACACGCGATTTCACTCCCTCGACAAACCCTTTTCACGGCCTCCTCAGGCATGCTTGACTTTAGTCCCTGGAACCGTGAGCATTCGCGATGGCGCCGGCCCCTAACGGGGTTAAAAGGGAACAAGGCGCGCCTCGGCGCAACCTTGGCTGTACCCGCAACTGTAGGCGGCGAGCGATGGGTCACCGAAGCCACTGGTTCCAGACCGGGAAGGCAGACCTACTGCGTCGAACCGCGAGCCAGGAAACCTGCCGGCGCTGGCGTCGCTAGTCCAGGATCGGGAAAAATCGGGATGCGAACCACTGCGGTGGGCGACGCACACTGTCGCTTTATCGGAGGGGTTTGGTTTATGAAGATGCCAGCGCGCACGTCCAGGGACGAACGCTCCCGTACAACGAGGCAGAACCCGAATTTGCCCATTAGGCCATACGCCCTCCCTCTCGCTCTGATGATCTCAGGCGCACTCCACGCCGTGGTAATTGCTCTCTCGCCTGAAGCCGTGCCAAAACTGACCTCTGACCCTACTCTGGTATACAGCACCAAGCTGGACGCAGTCCTTATGGATGCGGTGCAGGACAAAGGTGAAACCTTGTTGCCATCTGAAGCGGCCGTGGAATCCGTCGCTAGTGTTGACCCGGTAGACCCCGTCGACCAGCTCGAGCGTGAGATTCAACGCCTTCAGGATCTCACAGCTTCCCAGCGATCCACGTTGCAAAAGATCCACGCAAAACATACCGCCGAAAAAGTCCGTCATGAGAAGGAAATTCTTACGCTTCAAGAAAGCAATAAGGTGATCATGGATGATCGCCGTCAACTGCAGGCAACCGTCACCCAGCTTGAAGACGCCCGCCAGGCGTTGAACGCCGAAAACGCCTCCCTCCGCCAGACTCTGGCCAACACGGTGTCGGATCTTCGCGTAGGAACACAGGCGCAAGTTGCCTTAAGCGTGCAAGTGAAAACACTTGTTCACGACCTTGATCATCAGCAGAAGCTTAATCGACGACTCTACGAGAAAACCCAGGAGTCTGAAAAAGCTCGGCAGTCGCTTCAGGCAGAGAAAAAAATTACCGATTCTGCAAATGAACAACTGGCTGCTAGCTTATTGGGACAGGAACTGAAGCTTAATACGCTGCGTAAAGAAAACACCGAACTCCAGCAGCGGCTTTTGAGTTCGACAAAACTGTCACTCGAACTGGAGCGTGAACTCGACAAATCGATTGCAGCGGCACGGGTTGAATATCAGGAAATGACTGAAGAACAAACAGCACTTCACCAAGAAATGCGAATGATCTCGAGCGCGCTCAAAAACCAGCGCGCGGTGAGCCAGCAGTTACGTCATGACGCTGATCAGATCAGTCAAATCCTTGATGTACTAAGAGCCGAGCAGCAGGAGACTGAAGCGGCTTATACGGAAACGGGCGCCCGTCTACTTGAGACAACAACCGTTCTGCGCTCAATTAGTGAGGAAAACCACCAACTTCGGCAAGAACTGACGCGCTCAGCAAAGACAGCCGCCAACCTCAGGCAGCAGCTTAATCGTACGCAGGCATCAACCGCGTCTTTAGAAACAGGGAATGCTTTGAGAGAACTTCGTCCGGTTCCTACAGCAGGTAACCCGAAGCCGGTTTATCCGAGGATGGCTATACGCCGGGGACTCGAGGGAGAGGTTGGCCTATCGGTCAGCGTCTCTTCCTCAGGGCAGGTCTCGGAGGTATCGGTCAGCAAGCCAAGTGGTTACGCGATTCTTGACCAGGCTGCGATTGATTCCGTAAAGAAATGGGAATTCACGCCAGCCACCCGGGACGGCATACCCACTGCCATGGTTATCGACATTCCGGTACAGTTTCGCCTGATTGACTCGCGAGGCTGAGGGCTAAAAGAAGGACTGATGTTTCAAGTCAGGTCAGCGTCGCTTTTAAGAGCTTTTAAACAGCGTTTTCGCCATTCCATTACCTTACTGCTTCTTGATAATTGCCGTAGACAGGCGCTCCGCCCTGTTCTTGATCCGATCTGCAATTCCCCTAAATTAGTGAAATCTGATCTCAGGAGCAAACGACGCTTCCAAGCTGATACAGCGGGCGAACGAAGCACTACTCCAGCATTAAAGCCGGAATTGATATACAAATCAGGAACTTATACGACCTGCAACCGTCTGATAAAGCGTCAAACAACCCCTTCGGCATGTAGCGCACTGATGGCGCTTCCGTCGTAGCTCAAGAGTTCCCGAAGCACTGCATCCGTATCCTCACCAAGCATCGGCGGCCCCCGACGAATTTCGCCAGGTGTGGCCGAAAGCTTGAGCGGACTGCCAAGCAGCTCCATCGCCCCGAGAGAACCGTGCTGTGCACTCACGCGCATCTGTCGGTGGAGCACCTGAGGATCATTCAGGGTTTCATCGATCCGGTTGATCCGGCCACAGGGGATTCCCTCGGGCTCCAGAAGCGCTAGCCACTCGTGGGTGTCTCTGGTTTCCATCAATGATGAGAGTGTATCAACGAGTTCACGCCGATTCTGGACCCGATCACGATTTGCAGAAAAACGTGAATCTTCTGCCAACCGATTTTGTCCTGTGACTTCACAGAAACGTCGGAACTGACCGTCATTGCCCACCGCCAGAATGATGTGCCCATCCTTGGTTTCAAAAACCTGGTACGGCACTATGTTGGGATGCGCGTTCCCCATCCGGATCGGGGTCTCTCCCACCGCAAGATAGGTCATAGCCTGGTTCGCCAGAATCGCCACCTGGCAGTCCAGAAGTGCCATATCAATGTACTGACCCTGACCGGTTTGGTCACGATGAATCAGCGCAGCCTGAATCGCACTGGCGCTGTAAAGACCCGTCACAATATCAGCAATGGCAACACCGACTTTCTGGGGATTTGCGCCGGCAACATCCTGCGCTTCCCCGGTAACACTCATCAGACCGCCCATCCCCTGTATCATGAAATCGTAACCGGCTCTTTCGGCATACGGCCCGTCCTGGCCGAACCCTGTAATAGAGCAGTACACCAATTTGGGGTTTAGCTGTCTCAAGGTCTCGTAATCGAGCCCATAACGTGCCAGCACTCCCACCTTGAAGTTCTCGACAAATACATCGCAATGTGAAACCAGTTCATGGATCACCTTCTGACCGCGGGGGTCCGAGAGATTCAGCGTGATCGAGCGCTTACCCCGATTAGCCGCGAGGAAATATGGGGACTCCTCGTTTCCGCTTCCATCAGGATAGATAAAAGGGGGACCCCATTGACGGGTATCGTCACCGCTGCCAGGCCGCTCAACCTTAATGACATCAGCACCGAGATCGGCCAGTATCTGCGTACACCACGGACCCGCCAGCACCCGGGTGAGATCGAGAACACGGATATGTGAGAGCGCTCCACCCATTAATTAGCCGGTAAAGGCCTGCAGACCTGTCTGGGCGCGTCCCAGAATCAGAGCGTGGACGTCGTGCGTCCCCTCATAGGTATTAACGGCTTCGAGATTCATCATATGGCGGATCACGTGATACTCATCCGAAACGCCGTTACCGCCATGCATGTCCCGGGAGGTTCTCGCGATTTCGAGCGCTTTGCCGCAGTTGTTGCGCTTGAGTAGAGAGATTGCTTCTGGTGCCGCACGACCTTCATCGAAAAGACGCCCAAGCCGTAAGCATGCGTGACTGCCCAACGTGATTTCGGTCTGCATATCGGCGAGTTTTTTCTGAATCAGCTGGTTTGCAGCTAATGGCCGGCCGAACTGTTCGCGCTCCAGAGTATAGGAACGGGCGGCATGCCAACAGAATTCGGCTGCACCCATCGCCCCCCAGGCGATCCCATAACGTGCCCGGTTGAGGCACCCGAAGGGGCCTTTAAGGCCGCTAACACCGGGCAGGATGTTCTCGGCCGGAACAAAAACATCGTCCATGACGATCTCACCGGTCACGGATGCTCTCAGCGAGAACTTGCCTTCGATCGTTGGCGTACTGAGACCCGACATCTCCCGCTCCAGGATAAAGCCCCGAATTACCCCTTCGTCATCTTTGGCCCAAACAACGAAGACATCGGCAATGGGTGAGTTGGTGATCCACATCTTAGCTCCGCTGAGACGGTAACCACCATCGATCGCCCGAGCTCGGGTCTTCATGCTCCCAGGATCTGAGCCAAAATCAGGCTCGGTGAGACCAAAACAACCTACCCATTCACCCGCGCTGAGTCGGGGCAGATATTTCTCACGCTGCTCCTCGGAGCCATAGGCAAAAATCGGGTACATAACAAGACTCGACTGCACGCTCATCATCGACCGGTAGCCTGAATCCACCCGCTCGATCTCCCGAGCAGCAAGACCGTAGCAGACATAACTCAATCCAGCGCAGCCATAGCCGTCTATAGTGGAACCCAATAGGCCCAGTTCTCCCATTTTCTGAAATAGAGAACGGTTTACCTTTTCCTCTCGGAACGCTTCAAGTACTTGCGGCTGAAGTTCGTCCTGGCAGAAACGGTTGATCGACTCCCTTACCAGCCGCTCCTCATCCGTGAGGAGGTCATCTAAAACCAGCGGATCAGCCCAATCAAAGGCAGCAACGATTTTCGATGTTTTGGTCATCGTCTTGGTGCTCAAGTATAAATTGAGTCGACCGGCTCCGTCTTGCCGAACGGACCCCGAGATGGAGCCGGCGAGGAGTCTGAATCGTTGCCAAGCATTCGGAACCTGCCAGATACATTCGTATAATAGCGCATCCAAACTTTATTCCGATCACGGTTCCCTCCCGCCCTGATCCCCTGGGAAACCGCCTATGAGCCCCGACCAACTCTGGCCGCTAATTCAGGTCATCCTGGTAGATCTGATGCTGGCGGCTGACAACGCGATTGTAATCGGCCTTGCGGCAGCCAGCGTGCCTGCCGCTTTACGGCCCCGAGTAATCATGCTCGGTATTGCCGCTGCCGCTGTCCTGCGAATTCTCTTCGCATTGATCACCGTACAGTTGCTGCAAATCGTCGGCCTCGTCCTTGCCGGCGGCCTGTTGCTGCTCTGGGTTTGCTGGAAGCTCTGGCGGGAACTTCGAAACAGCAACAATGAGCGCGAAGCGGCTGACGGCACGCCATCGGCGCCAACCAAATCACTCCGGCAAGCCATCTTCCAGATTATTGTGGCTGATTTATCCATGTCTCTGGATAATGTACTTGCTGTAGCAGGTATCGCACGGCACGAGCCGGTGATCCTAGTCTTTGGACTGGTGCTTTCGGTGGTCCTCATGGCTTTCGCTGCAACACTAATCGCCCGACTACTTGAGCGATACTCCTGGATTGCGTACATTGGGCTTGCGGTGATTCTTCAGGTCTCGCTGATAATGATCTGGGAGGGTTCTCAGGAACTGCTCCTACTCGTCCAGACTTAACTTTGGAATAGCAATAACCGACACTATCTCCATGATGATCTCAGCACACATCCGTAGCGCAATCTGTTTTGCGGTGCTCGTTGTCGCAAGCAGTACGGCCTTTTCCCAAAGTGAGGATATACAACGCGCTGTCGCCGCCTATAACGACGGCGATTATGCGACAGCGATTGCTATTTGGGAGCCACACGCTCATCAGGGCAACCGTGAAGCCCAGTTTAATATGGGGGTGGTGTATTTTGAAGGACACGGGGTCCGCAAGAGTCTCGACGAGGCCTTGGCGTGGTTTCGTAAAGCCGCAAACTCGGGGCACCCGACGGCCATGTTCAATCTCGGTGTCGCCTACTGGGAGGGTCGGGGCCTGAGCCTGAATTTCTCACAGGCCGTCGACTGGTGGGAACGTGCGGCTGAGTCCGGTGATGTTGCCTCTCAGTACAACCTTGGCCTCGCTTACTACCTCGGTAAAGGTGCACAGAAAGATATCGAGAAAGCGAGAGGTTGGCTGGCTCAAGCAGCGGGACAAGGACACGCCGAAGCTAACCGGGTTCTCGAAATTATCGGCGAAAAAGATGTGGCGACGCAGAGTACGCCCTCGACTTCGACCTCTGCCTCATCATCCATTGCCCATTCATCCGCGACCTCTCAGGCAGAATCGCGAGCAGTCGACTCGGTGACAGTAAACAAAACAGTAGACAAAACAGAGGGGACGCCGCAAAGCCCAATCATCGTCACAACCCGTTTTCGGGCGGCCGAGGCCAGCCTTGATAAACTGGCACTGCGTTCCGCCCCGAACAGCCAGTCCCCGGTGCTTCATACGCTGCGACAGGGGACACCTGTCAAAATTGTTCAGATTCAAGGGTCTTGGGGAAGACTTGAGATCCCAGTTCCGATCCGGCTTTGGGTCTTCGGAGACTATGTACAGGGTGCTCCCGACGGTCGCGTTACGGCCAACCAGGTCAGGTTAAGAAACCGGCCTACGACAGGTGAAAATTCCAGAGTCGTCGCGCATCTTAATAAAGGTGACACTGTTACGGTCCATTCGAATACCGGGGGCTGGAAACAAGTCAGTAGTCAATCCCCAATGCCTGTCTGGGCACAGCTTTCAGGCCTCTCTGAACAGAATCCCGTTACCCAGGAATGGCTCGACAATTTCAATGCACTTGCAAGCGAGATGCACGAAAAACCCCAAACCCCGTCAGCGGATTCTGCTGCGCCTTTCCGAGCCGCCTGGGTCAAGGCAGCTGACACAGTGGTCATCGGCAGGCCTGCCCTCGATGCGCCCAAACTGAATTTTTTGGCCAAAGACACACCGGTGAAAGTAATTGGCAGCAAAGAAAGCTGGTTGATGATTCAAAGCCCCATGGGATTGGACGTATGGGTCTACGGCAAGTTCATCAGCGAAACGGGTGCGCGTGCACAGATCAACAATAATCGGGTGAGGATACGTTCATTGCCTTCTACCGGTGCCGAGTCCGACGTTCTCGGCCTGCTCGACAAAGGCACGCCGGTCGAGGTCAAGAGCCGGAAAGGGGACTGGATCCGCTTGCGGGTAACCCGTTCGGTCATGGGTTGGGTCGATAGCGCTGGGCTTACCTCCCCGGGTCCG
>DPVA01000003.1 GCA_003529705.1 Gammaproteobacteria bacterium
AATCACGGCCAATTGCGCCGAGCACCGGCAGATCTGAATAGCGTTCAATCGCGGCGCGCAGCTTACTTTCCTGCCGAGGACCTGCGACTCGGTTCATAATCACTCCGGCGATACGTACATCAGGATCAAACCCGGTATAGCCCGCCAGCAGTGGAGCAATGCCCCGGGTGATGCCGGTGACGTCGATGACCAATATTACTGGCAATCCCAGGCTAACGGCCAATGCAGCATTGCTGTCGCTGCCCTCCACGTCGAGCCCGTCAAAAAGTCCCTTGTTTCCCTCCACCACAGTGACATCGGCGCCGTGACGGCGCGCCTCAAAACAGGCAAGGATTTCCCCTTGATTCATCGTAAAGAAATCTAAGTTCCAACATGGGCTGCCACTGGCTCTGGTCAACCAGGCGGGGTCAATATAGTCAGGCCCTTTCTTAAACGCCGCCACGCGCATGCCGCGTCGGCGATACGCAGCGCACAGACCCGTACTGACCAGCGTTTTGCCGGAAGACTTGTGGGCGGCAGAGATAAAAATCTGGCTCAAGATGGTATCTCGGCTTCGCTAACAAAGGCCCCGATCAAGCACTGGGGCATCGAATCATCCGCCCGGTTGGTCTACCGGAGCCTGGGGAAGGAAAGGCAGCACCCTTGTTGCCAACAAGGCGATCAACAATGCCAACCCGATGCCACCGAGCCCAAGAGCCAGTTCAGGTAAAGACGGCTGGTAGCCAGCGACGACACCATCGAAATACGAACTGGTTTCTGTATAACCCGGGAAAATATCCATCGGGAATGCCTGCCCGCCGACGATCAGCACATATAACTGCGCAAAGGCTCCCAGCAACACCAACAACGATGCAACGACCGTTGGGAATCTCCCTGCTAGGCGTGGCGTTAGCAGCATGATACCGGGAATCACCGTCCCCAGAAGGCACTGTCCCGCCCAAAAGAGTAAAGGATAAATTCCACCGTCTACCAGCAGAAATCTCTCTACTCCAGTATCACCCACCGTATACAGACGGGTCAGGTGGTCAACCGCAACAAAGAAAGCGACTGTAATGACAAAATAGGCCAGCAAGGACCGAAGCTTTGTTATCACTTCGTCTTTCACGGGAAGATTGTTCAACCGGAACATCAGAATGATCGCGAGAAGCATCACCGCGGTTCCAAAAGACAGCGACATCGAGATGAACATCGGTACAAAAACTATGCTGCCAAATGCTTCCCGGGCAACCAAAACCCCGAAAATTGAACCCGTACCTGTAGTCAGCACCAGACGCCAGATAAAAGCGACCTTACCGACAGCACCAACGAACCGGTGCATTCGTGGCTCAAACATCATCCAGAGGTACGCCGCAACGACCACCAGAAGCCCCGTGTAAAGGAAAATATTCCACGCAAAGATCGATTTGAAATTGTAGTAAGTCATCGCGATGATCAGCCGGTCTGGGCGGCCTAAATCCAACACCAGTACGGACAGCCCGCCGACCAGCAACGCCATCGCCATAAGGCCTGAGAGACGTGACAAAGGCTTGTATGAAGCCTTCTTGAATACTGAAGCAATTGACGCAACATTTAGCGCCCCGGAAGCTGCGACAATCAGAAATACAGCGAAGACATGGGGCAGACCCCACACCACACGATTGTTCATGCCAGTCACCCAATGCCCAGCACTTTCCATGTGATGGGCCCCAGCAAGCCCTGAAAGCGCCAAGGCCGCAGCAACCCCAGCAGTCAGCCAGAAAACTTTCCCCGGGCGAAGTATCTGAAACGCACCGCTGCTCATTGCCTGTCTCAGACCTCCGAGTAGCGCACCGCGGTGTTCAACTCAAGGTCGGACCGCAGTTCAACACCCTCGTTCTCATCAAGGATCAATGCAAGGCGCCCCTCTTCGTCCTTGAGATCCCCAAAAACCAGTGCGTCGTTCCCTGCATTACTACAGGCCTCAACACAGGCAGGCGTTCGACCTTCATCAACACGATGAACGCACAGTGTACAGCTTTCCACCACCCCCTTACCCCTCGGGGAATGCGTCTTCTGTCCACTGAGTTCTTCGTGGATAAAGGCGCGCGCATGAAAAGGGCAAGCCATCATGCAGTACCGGCAGCCAATGCAGATGTGTTTATCCACCAGGACAATGCCGTCTTCGCGTCGGAAAGATGCTCCCGTCGGACAGACATCCACGCAGGGCGGTTCCTCACAATGTTGGCACATGAGCGGTAGCGAAAGCTCCCGCCCGGTCACTTCATCTTGAAGATCGACCTTACGAATCCACTGAGCATCTGTCTCCGGTCGATCCATGCCGGATAAGCCGTGTTCTTCGTTACAGGCGGAAACGCACTTGTCACAACCGTCTACGCACCGACTGGTGTCAACCCACAACCCCCACCGATGCTTGTCACTGACCGGCTCATCGTCTGAAGCCGCGATCGCCAGTTCCGCGAGACGTACTCCCGGTGCGAGCGCCAGTAGCGCGACTCCCCCTCCAGCCTGAGTAAAGAAGCGCCGTCGCAACGAACCAGATTTTGAATATTCAGATTCGGACATCGTAAATCTCAGGGAGATTGGCTCACTTTTGTTGCGGGGACCGCGGCATGACAAGTGAAACAATCGATCTTCACTGCCGCATAGGTGTGACAGGTCTGACAAAACTGGCCCTCGGCATTAATCGAAATAAACTGGCCACCAGTGTCCCTACTGGCGTGGCAGTCGATGCAACCCGCTAGGCTGTGTTTGATGGAACGGACACCCTCGTGCACCGTCGTATCACGATCATGTTTCATGAAATCAAAATGATCGCGACGCATAATCTCCACAGGTTCAACGCACTGTTCCCCACGAGCCGAGGGAATCTGGGGCTTTGCAACATCGCTGAACAGTACGCCCGGAATACACAAGGTAGCGGCACCCAATAACAGCCCGGCAATCCAGCCTCGGGCAAGTCGCTTCCCAGCAGTCCGCCTCATCGTAACAACCTGTTTATTCTCCCATTCCCATATCGATATAGCCGGTAGGACACACGTCCGCACAGATATGGCAGCCAATACACTTGGAATAATCAGTATCAACATATCGTCCGGTCGTTGACTGGTCTTTCTTGACCCTGAACACCGCATCTTGAGGACAGTAAATCACACAGTTATCGCACTCAAAGCACATCCCGCAGCTCATACAGCGCTCGGCTTCAGCTTGAGCAGCGCCCTCCTCTAAGCCATGGTGACGCTCTTCGAAGTGGCCAAGTACCTCGTTCTCATCCGGCACTGTTGTATCACGGAGATTACGAGGCGTTTCCTCGAAATGTCCCAAAAAGAGTTGGTCAGAAGGAATGATTTCGTGCTGTGAGCGATCCTCATAGTTATGAACTGCGAATGATGCGTCCGAAGTACCCCAAGTCGCAGCGTGGTCATAGTTGTCGGGTGCGAGCGACTGCTCATTGAGCTTCGCCAGTAAGTCAAAATGATGTACGTCCACTTTTGGTCGTCGGGCAGGATCCTCCCCTCTTAAATATTGATCTACACTTTGAGCCGCGATGGCCGCCTGGCCGATTGCGGTTGTCAGAAGATGCGGGCGCACGATGTCTCCAGCGACGAAATGACCGGGGCGATTAGGTACTTGGAAAAAACGGTCCGCATCGATCAACTGGCGATCGTTCCCCATTTCTTCAATACCGCGTAGATCGCCCGCCTGTCCGATAGCCGAAACAATTAGATCCGCCTCAACCTCAAATTCCGTGTCAACAACCGGCGTCGGAATCCCTTTTTCATCAATCTCACATTTCGCCAGTCGGAGTGCTGTGGCCCGGCCGCTCTCATCACGGATCAGGGCAACCGGCATGACCCCGTTCAGTACGGTGACACCTTCAGTAAGGGCATCATCTACCTCTTCCTCCGTCGCCGTCATATCTGTCCGCTCAAATAGGGCCGTCAAGGTCACATGGGCTCCCTCGCGGGCAGCCACCAGGGCTGAGTCGTGTGCGGTATAGCCGCCTATAACTTCTTCAGGGCGATCTTTGGCGTTGATCTGGTCAATCTTGCCAAGGCGTCGAGCTACAGAGACAACGTCGATAGAAGTATCTCCACCACCTATACAGACGACTTTTTCAGCAGTGACCTTCATGGCTTCCTTGTTGAAGGCATCAAGAAACGCCACTCCGGAAACACAGTTCGGCGTATCTTGCCAACCTTCGACTGGAAGCCCGCGTCCGCTCTGACAGCCCACTGCCCAGATTAAGGCATCATAGTCTGCTTCGAGTTGCTCAATTGAGATGTCTTGGCCTACCCGTACGCCGGTTTTAATTTCTATATCACCCAGTTCAATAATTCGATTAATCTCCCGGTCCAACCGGTCGCGTGGGGTCCGGTAACCAGGAATCCCGTAGCGGAACATCCCACCAAGATACTCCTGGGATTCAAAGACCGTCGATGCGTAGCCAAGGCGGCGCAACTGGTACGCGCCCGAAAGTCCAGCCGGACCTCCACCAATGATAGCTACCCGCTTCCCCACAACGGGGGGCGGCACTTCAAATCGGTAACCCTCGTCGAACGCCGAATCCCCGATATACTGCTCTACCGAGTTAATACCGACAAAGTCGTCGACATTGTTACGGTTGCATCCGCTTTCACACGGTGCGGGGCAGACACGACCCATCATTGCAGGGAAGGGATTAGCGTCGGTCGCACGCCGAAAAGCATATTCTTGCCAAGTCATCCCCTCGGGTGGCTTTTCCACGCCTCGTGCAATCTGCAGCCATCCGCGGATATCCTCACCCGACGGGCAACTCCCCTGGCAAGGTGGCGTACGATGCACGTAAGTTGGACACTTGTGTGAATTATCCTCGTTGAAAATCTGATCCTTGAAGTCGTCCCACTGATGCTCGCCATCAGCAAACTTACGGAAAGTGAGTTTTTGCGCTTGTTCTTCTGAGGCTGCCATAGCCTGATTCCCCTTTTCGGTTGTCTTTCCTATCTGCGCAGTACGCAGCGAGTCAGTGTTCGCTACCAAACACTAGCGCATCACCAACCAGTTGGTGCACGCTGATAATCATGTCCATACCCATTCCGTAATGCGGTAACACCTTACTGAATTGGCTCTTACAGATCGCACAGATGGCCGCCATGTGGGTTACTCCATACTGCTCGATGACTTGCTGCAATGCCTGAGCTCGCGGTAAGGCGCCTTTCACCCGAAGTTCAATAAGGTCATCGGTTAGCAATCCACCGCCGCCGCCGCAACAGAAGGTGTGCTCGTGAATCGTGTCGGGCGCCATGTCCACAAAGTGTGTACAGGCAGCGCGTATCAGGTCGCGCGGTATTGTGAATTGGCCACCCGGCATATCTCCTATCCGAGAGCCGCGAGAGACATTACAGGAGTCGTGGAAGGTCACGACCTTGTCATCATTGGCTTCGCGATCCAACTTCAACCCGCCGCGGCTGTTGAGGTCGTAGGTAAACTCACAGATGTGCTGCGGAACCGGGTAGGCTGGGTCCAAGAAATCAAACGGGCCAATCAGCGTGTTCCAGAAACTGTAGGCCACACGCCATGCGTGGCCACATTCACCAATCACAATACGCTTTACACCCAGATCTAAGGCTGCCTGACGTATGCGCTGCGCAACTTTTTGCATATTCTGATAATTGCCGATAAATATGCCAAAGTTGGCCGCTTCAGAGGCATAAGAACTTAAGGTCCAACTGATGCCCGCCTGGTGGAATACCTTGGCATAACCAATCAATCCGTCGACATGAGGCTCAGCAAAGAAGTCTGCGGAGGGAGTAACCAGCAGCACATCGGCACCTGCCTGATCCAAGGGAAGCTTCACAGGTACATTAATGTCTTCTTCGATCTCTTCCTCGAGTCCCTCAAGGGTATCCGCGAGAGCCGGTTCTGGCAGGCCAAGATTGTTACCTATGGTGTGTACTTTGCCGATGATCTCGTTGGAATATTTTTGACCAACACCAATCGTGGCAAGAATTTCTCGACCCGCCATGGTGATCTCCGCGGTGTCGATACCATATGGGCAGTAAACCGAGCAGCGCCGACACTCTGAGCACTGATGGTAATAGCTGTACCAGTCGTTAATAACCTCTTCGGTCAGCTCGACGGCTCCGACCAGTTTCGGAAACAACTTTCCCGCCGTTGTGAAGTACCGCCGGTATACCTTACGCATGAGATCCTGACGCGCCACCGGCATATTCTTGGGGTCGCCCGTACCAAGGTAATAGTGACACTTGTCAGTACAGGCCCCGCACTTGACGCATGCATCCATGAAGACCTGCAGGGATCGATACCGCCCGAGCAGTTCACCCATCTTGTCGAGCGCAACCTCCTGCCAATTCTCCACCAGTTCACCAGGAAAGCCCAAAGACGCCTGGTGCTCGGGCTTTGCGACGAACGGCCGACTGTGAGCCATTGCGTCTCGCTGGACAGCTGGCGTACTGACCCATTCATTTAAGGTCGGCGTTTCGAATTCAGCTTGAGCCATGATCAGCGTCTGGGTTTATGCGCCGTCGGCGCTGTCTGCGCTCTTAGGTAGGTCCTTGGCCCACGATGCAACGTGACGATGTTCGCGCGGATTGTCCCGCATGTTACGAGTCGGGCTGAAGAAAACTCCCGGTGCGTGCAGCAGTTTGCTGAACGGAAAAATCAGCATCAGAATGATCACCAATGATAGATGCGCCAGCAGTACAAGATCATTTGGTAGCGGTTGCCAGGAAAGCGTTATCAGGCCGAGGGCAAATGCCTTCAGTAACACGATATCGGTATGGGCAACATGTTTCATCAGGAGTCCCGATCCAGTAATCGCCAAAAGCAGGGCCAGCATCAGATGATCCGAAGGCGCGCTGATATAGCGGATACGATCAACCAGAACGCGCCGCGCCCATAAGCCACCCAGGCCAACAAACATCGCAAAACTTGCGTACGACCCTATCCACTGGATAAGCATCACCCAAGACCATACGGGTTGAGTGAAGTATCTAAGGTGTTGCGCGATGACGATAAGCATACCGAAATGAAACAACCAACCAAAAAGCCAACTCCACTTGCTTCCTTTGAAGAGGCTTTCAAAGAACACCACCTCGCGGAACATCCGAGCGCAAACGCCAGCGTGCGTGGTCGGCGCTGGGGTCGTCGGAATCACCAGCGGAGCTGGGATGCGAGCATAACGCGCGATGCGAGCCCCTACGCCCACCAGAAACACAACGGTCGCAAAATAAAACAGCCCGGCAAATATGGCGCCTAGCAACAAGGGAACTCCACCTTTGGCACTCGCTGGCCAGATTCCACTCGCTCAGTGCTCATGGTTGTCTCCGGCTAGGCCGGGGCAGATTCTCTGCTTTAGGAGAAAATGTCAGACGCAGCCCGTGGGCTTGGGCAGACCAGCATATTTACAGGCTTGTTTCGCTGGCCCATAAGGGAAGAGTTCATACAGGTACTTGCTATTGCCCTTATCCTTACCGAGTTTTTTCCCAATCGCTTTGGTTAGTACGCGAACCGCCGGAGCAATTTGATACTCCTCGTAGTATTCCCGAAGGAAATTGATGACTTCCCAGTGGTTCTCGTCCAGATCGCAGTCGTCTTCCTTGGCCATGTACACCGCCGCCTCCGTGTCCCATTGGCTGAGGTTGGCAAGGTATCCCTCCTCATCAGTTTCGTAGGTCTTGCCGTTTAATTCAAATGCCATTTTGGCCTCCTGTTGCGTTTACCAATAATGTCAGAGCCAGTTCTGTATTTTATCGTTGGCACATGCCAGTTCGACAAAACCGTCGTAGCCCACCACCTCGATGCCCGGAATGAGTCTGTCCCTAGACAATCCCCGGGCTTTAAGATCTGGTTCCAGCGCATACACGCGCACATCTCCGAGCGCTTCTGCCACTAAAGAGGTATGGGCGCTCCCACTTAACGCACCATACACACCATCCTCGATCAGAAGCACATCGGCATCACCTCGTGCGAGCGACAGACAGGTTTTGAGACTCGATGACTCAAACGGAGATTTATTTACGGTATGCAGCATCGGTTTATGTTGACGTTAGAAATTCAAGATAATGTCTTGCTCGTCCATCAAATCTGAAAGCTGTGCCTGATCGACGATATAAATAGATGACTTCTCCGCCCAGTCTTCATCTTCATCTTCCCAAGTCAGGGGCATCAAGTCTTCTTCTGTCAGCCCTCGCTCTTGAAGTGATTCGCGCTCCACATAAAGTCGGTTTACCTCATAGTCCCCGAGCGCTCGGTAGGCAGGTGAGAAGTTTTTCATACCAGTATCAGCGGTATCCTGATCCTGTTGCAGCTGGAAAACCCCGTCACCAATGAACGCCATGCATACGTCCTGTTCGAACGCGGCACCTATTAGTACGACTTCAAGACCTTCCACCGCATAGACCGTGCCACAGGGCGCGTGCCGGTTGATATACATGAATTTCTTTGCTCGGCTCACAAACGACCTCCTAGTCGCCAAACACCAGAAGGCGATCAGACTCGATACCCGCTTCGATCAATTGGCCCAAACCTGATATGCGAAAACCCGGCGCGATATTGTCGCCATCCTTGCCGTTGCGCTTGGCTTCGTCCGGATCCACAATCCCGCGGCGCTGAGCCGCCGCAACACACAACACCAGATCCAGATCATGCTCAGTGGCAAGCTCGCTCCAGCGATTGACGATGTGCCGATCGTCCTGCGGCGGCGTGGTGAGTCGGGTGCCGTTATTGACCCCGTCGTGATAAAAGAAGATACGAAAAATCTCATGGCCGGCTGCAAGGGCTGCCCGAATGAACTGATAGGCGCTATCCGAAGCTTGGTGGGTATACGGCCCCTCGCTCACCATTACAGAAAACCTCATAAAGCCTGCCTAAAACCGAATATGGGTCGAAGCATTGAGGCTCTTGCGCGCGCCACGCCAGTTGTCAATATGGAACTTGGTAAACGGCAATCCAGTAATCTCAAAAAAGCGTGGCCAACCGATACGGTCGATCCAGTCGTTGATACGCTCCCAGTCTCGGGCATCATCCTTATAGGATTGAAGGATACGTTTGACGATCGCTGTTACTTCGGGCCAACGCGGTGGATTGTTGGGGACACCTGATGCAACCAGTTTCTGGAAACTGGGCTTGCTCCGCGCATTAGAGTGATTGCCGCCCACCCAGATGGCCAACTTACTGTGCTCCGGATCGTTGATCTGCATCGGCGGACAGGGTGGGTAACAGGCCCCGCAGCAAATACATTTTTTCTCATCGACTTCCAACGTCGGCTTGCCGTTTACCTGCGCCGGACGAATAGCGGCCACCGGGCAGCGAGCTACGACCGATGGCCGTTCACAGACATTCGCCACAAGATCATGATTGATCTTAGGCGGCTTGGTATGCTGCACATTGATCGCGATATCTCCTTGGCCGCCACAGTTGATCTGGCAGCAGGAAGTCGTGATATGCACCCGGTTAGGCATATTGCAGTTTTTGAACTCATCGATGAGTTCATCCATCATGGCCTTGACCACGCCAGACGCGTCCGTACCCGGTATATCACAGTGCAGCCATCCCTGGGTATGGGCGATCATGGCGACTGAATTGGCCGTACCGCCGACAACGAATCCGGCATTCTCGAGCGCACTGATCAAAGGGTCGACCTTGGCTTCGTCGGCAACCATGTATTCAATGTTGCTGCGGATGGTGAACCGCACGTGTCCATCCGCATATTCATCCCCGATGTCACACAGCTTTCGAAGAGTGAACACGTCCAGAATACGCTGCGTGCCTGCCTTGACGGTCCAGACTTCATCTCCACTGGCCGCGACGTGGCGGAGGACGCCAGGTCGGGGATGATCATGCCAACGCCACTGGCCAAAATTCTTGACCATCAGTGGGTGCATATACTGGAAGCCGTCGGGGCAACCCGATTCAACCGGCTGTCGCATATCCTTAGCCATCTTTCTCTCCGGTAAGAGTCCGTTTAGGGGTGAACCTCATCGTTAATTCAACCGGCTAATGACTGAGCGGTTTCAGCCTGTCGCTCAAACCACTTGACCGCTTCTTCATCCCAGCCATCCATCCGAACATAAGAAGACTGCCTCGGATCAGCAATCATGTGTGGGTCCACCTCTATGCCAATCCCTTCCAGGAAGTTCACCAGTCCGATCCGTTCAATCATTTCGCCGCAGCGCTCGTGCTCCAGGCCATTCTCCGCCCAGAAATCAATCGTGTTCTCTGCGATCTCGGTGATAGTCTCGTAGTCCTCTTCTGTCTCGAGTTTCATAAAGGGCACGATCACGGTACCCATCAGGTCACCAATCTTCAGCGTCCGTTTGCCGCCCATCAGGATCGTCACACCCTTGTCGTCTCCCGGAGAAAACGCCTTGGGCGCCACGTTCAGGCAGTGCATGCAGCGCACGCAGTTACGGTTGTCGATCTCTACTGAGTCGTCGTCCTTGAGACTCATGCAGCGCGTCGGACAACGCGTGATGATATTGTCGATAGTATGCTGGCGACCCTTTTCTGCAACGTAATCTTTCCAGGCCTGCTGATCCACCTTCATGTCATCACGCCAGGTTCCAATCACCGCCATATCGGCGCGCTCGATTGAATTCATACAGTCGTTGGGACAGCCAGAGACCTTGAACTTGAACTTATAGGGCAGGGCTGGCCGATGCACATCATCGGTAAAGTTGTTCACCAGAACCCGGTGGATCTTGTGCTCGTTGGCACAGGATTGTTCACAGCGAGCTCCACCCACACAGGACATGGCGGTACGCACGCAAGGCCCCGCGCCGCCAAGATCCCAACCATAATCGTTGATCTCGTCAAAAAAGTGCTGGGTACTATCGGTGGTCGCACCAATAAACATGATGTTGCCGGTTTGTCCGTGAAAAGTCACCAGACCCGAGCCCCACTTTTCCCAACTGTCCGCCAACTGGCGCAGCATGTCTGTACTGTAATGATTGCCCGCCGGCGGCTGAACCCGAAGCGTATGAAACTCTTTAGACTCAGGGAACTGCTGACCTACCTCCGAAAATCGCGGGATAATCCCTCCACCGTAACCATAGACACTGACTGTGCCACCTTTCCAGTAACCCTTTCGTGTTTCGTAAGAATGTTCTAACTGGCCCAGCAGATCATTGGCGACACCGTTGATCCGCTCGGTAGGGTGCTCATCTCGAAGACGCTTGATTCCCGAGATAAAACTTGGCCAGGGTCCGTTCTCAAGCTCATCGAGCATGGGGGTTTGGTGTTGCTTGTTGTCAGCCATGTAAGTCCCACTCCGTTCGTTGATCGCTTTTATACACCGTTGATGGCACGCCTCTTATCACGCCACTTTCGTTATTCTTATGACGTCCGCCTGCTTGACGTTTAGCCACGCTCACGGGCAGTACCGCCTGCCAGCGCAGTCGACGGTTGTGCCTGCGATCATTCTAAGTGCCGAAGCCGTGGACGCCATTCCCCGGGGGGTATGCGGTGAAAATCTCCGGTTTATCCCCTTAGGGATAGGCGATTTTCTGCACTGCACAAAAATCACTTGGGAGTAATAAGGTCTTTTTCCTCAACAACTTCATGAAATCAGGGACTTAACTCAAAAGGGACCACGGGTTACCAAAAACCCTTTTTATTAAAGGTTATTGGTGCAGGAAAACTTAATTTCAGGATCAACCTTTTGGGGGAGTTCTCCCGCAGAGCCATCCCTCTAGAATCCGTTTCCAGGCTATCAGGCAGTTTGTTGAGTTTTTCACCATGCATGCAACCACCGTATCCGCAGGGACAATCCAAAGCCAACTAAAAGGGGTTAATTCAGGAGCGACCACTCGTTGGCAGGAACGTCTTATTCGGTACCGTAAAACGATCGACAATCTCGTAGTCGACATTACGAACCCGTATCAAATTTCCACTGCTGAACGGGCTGCGCTCGCCGTCCGCATCAAACACGCCAACATGGCAATTTATCGCTGCCAATCGGCCGATAACATTGACCCCGATGGCCTAACCGCGCTCGCAGCCCAACTGGGCCTTGGCGTTCCGGACCGCAATCTCTGTGCTGATGAAGATGGCCTTAGCAAAATTCAAGTAGAGAAAATCAGCGCCCGCCAGCGCTACATTCCCTATACCAACAAACCGCTCAACTGGCATACCGATGGCTACTACCATACTCCGGATCGGATCATCCGGACAATGCTGCTGCATTGTGTGCGCCCAGCCCGTCACGGTGGTACGCTGGAAGCGATGGATCACGAAATCATCTATGGTCTCCTTCGTGAACAACACCCTCGGCTAGCAGAGGCACTTTGCCGCCCGGACGCGATGACCATTCCAGAGAATCGCCCGAAAGACGGCCCCCATCGGGCTGAATGCTCGGGACCAGTCTTTTTCTGGAACGCTGGCGTACTTTGCATGCGTTACACCGCCCGTAAACAGAACGTTATCTGGAAGCACGACAATCAGACACGAGAGGGCGTGGCGGCTCTCGAAGAAATTCTCAGCAGGTCGGGTGATCTAATCCTTAGGCGGCGGCTAAGACCTGGTGAAGGTCTCGTAAGCGCCAATGTTCCGCACCGGAGAGAAGCCTTCAAGGATTCCCCACAGGCCCATGAGACGCGGCTGGTATACCGTGGCCGTTACACCAGCGCGCTTCAGATCTGAACATTGCCCTACTACTATGCTTTGGATCAGCGAACTTATCCTGCAAAACCAGCCATCCTCTTTTCAGGAACTGCTGTCGTTGGTTCGCCAAAGAGCACAGGATGGAGACCGCTTTTTACGAATGGACGTTAAGCCGCCCTATCCGGATACTCCTGAAAACTGGGAAGACCGGCTTGAGGCGGTCTTCACTAGCACAGTCGATGTAGATGACCCAGACCAACAGTCATGAAATACCTTGACGACATGGCAGATCTTGGCGCTGAATCGCAGGAGGAGTCCGCAACCTCATCCGCTGCTTTCGAAGCACAGTTGGCAGCGGTTCAGGATCGGCTGAACGAAAGCAAGATCGAGCTCGAGTCGCCCGAATGGCGTGAACTGGCGCTGCAGGAAGGTCGCTTGCTGGTCGCTCTGGAACGCGGCGCTGACGCTTGGCAGACCGGTCGAAGCTGCTTTGACCGATTTTGTAAAGTACGGCTCTGGGCTGAGGCCATCGAGGCCGCGCGCATTATGTTTCAGTCGGGAGAAACAGACGCGCTCGTGGCGCTAGGTCACGGTGTCTGGCTAGCAGTAACTTTTCCGGTTGATCCGGAACTCTCCGTAGCGCTGCTCCAGGACATCATTGAAGAGACCCCCGATGACTCAGACGGTGCCGCTGTCGCCGCAGCCACAGCCGCCTATCTCGTAGAGCTTCGAAGCGAAGGTAAAGAACATGAGTCACTGTCCTTTTTTACCAATCAGATGCTGGGCGCCGTAGCCAGACGCCATAGCGGTATTGAGAACCAGGAGACATTCGACCAGTGGATCGAACGACTGGAACTCCATGATCCAGCTTGCTTTCTGCCAAGGCTTCGTAACGTTGTGGATGTGTTGGTACAGGATGACTGGTGGATCGACCGCGAAGCGATCCGAGCTTCGCTGCCGGTGCAGTGACTGGTTTCATGGCCATGCCTAACTTCTGGCAAGAAACTCCTGCGGCAAAAGTGCCGGTCCCTCGGCAAACTGTTATCGATCTCGTTTTCCGGACACGCGGACGACAACTGCCAACAGATCACGCCTGGACGCTGCGCCAAACGATTACCCAGGTACTTCCCTGGCTTGAAGACGAACCGAACGGAGGCATTCATCTTATTCACGGTGCCCAGTCCGGCAACGGCTGGCAACAGCCGGATGATAATAGTGTGATTGAACTTTCGGCGCGGACGCGTTTCGTGCTGAGGATTCCGGAGAACTGTATCATGCAGGCGCGTAAGCTCAGTGGCCAAACCCTTGAGATCGATGGTCACAAAGTGACCCTACTCGAGGCCCGAGTGCGCCCGCTCACGCCCTTTTCTACGGTACTGGCTCGGCATATACGGGTAACCGACTCGACCGCGGATGAATCAATTTTTCTTGAACACACCGCACAGTGGCTTGGCGAACTCGACATCGCACCGACTAAAATGCTTTGTGGCCGTATCCGCCACTTCACTACCCCTAAGGGTTCCATGCTGACCCGCAGCCTGTTGATCGCCGAACTCAACCCGAAAGACTCTGCCGTGGTCCAGAACAAGGGCCTTGGACCCGACCGCCTGCTGGGGTGCGGCCTCTTTTTGCCACACAAAACTATTGCTGCCGTACACACACCGCTTAACGACGAAGGGAACTGATCCCCGATAACATTATGCTGCTAGCGCCTACAGGAGCCCGCCATGCCGATCAACGCTGATGGAAAAACGATAGCCACTACAGAAACCGGGTTTCTCGAAAATCCAGAGGACTGGACAGAGTCTGTCGCCAGAGCCATGGCGGGTGCAGAGGATCTGGAATTAAATGAACGCCACTGGGATATCATCAAGTATTTGCGGGAGCAATATTATTCCAACAACGGCAATCAGCCCAACAACCGCACGTTGCTAAAAGAAATGAGTGCGCGTTGGGGTCATAAGGTCAGCAACAAGGAACTCTTCGAACTCTTCCCAGGAAATCCCAGTAAACAAGCTGGCCGGCTTTCGGGGCTTCCTGAGAGCATGCGCAAGGGCGGCTATTGAGTCTGGATAAAAGCGATAACCCGGACCCCAACACATTGAAAAAACACCAGGAGATAAAATCGATGAGCGAAAAACAGGAATTGATTCGCAAGATGCTCAAAATGCAAAAAGAATTCATTGCCCAAGAGCATGAGGGCGGCGTTGACCCCAAAGATTACTTCGCACCGGAGGACGACCACCCTCTGGCGGGCTTTCGCGAGTCTTATGCCGACATCGCGACACAGGTCGTGGACCTGGCCCACGAGGAAAAGGGTTCCAAACGCTAGGTAACACCATTATGCGGAGGCTGGCTTTTAGAACTTCAGACGCTCCGCCATCTCCGAGCTCAGGGTGAAATCTGAACCGGCAACGCCCCTGCGATAAGCCTCCAGCAGGTGCGAGGCACCTTCCAGCCAATGCCTTGCTCCTTCCCGAACCACCTGCTTTAGCCGTGAAGCACTACTCCGGATGAGGAACTCCTCGTAAGCCTCCACCAGCGCCGGGAAAAGTTGGCGACGGAGACCGGTCATGGTGGCAAAATAAAAATGCAAGGATGCCTGGTCTTTTTCGGCCAACAGTGCTGGTAACACCATGAGACAGTCCGCCAGATTATCGCGGACCGTGCGCATCAGGGCTTCCGTGGCCCGGTCTTCGGTGGCCGACAACATGTCCTCCCAATCGCTGCCTAACTGCTCCCCGCAGACTCGCTCACCCAATTCGTGCAGGATAGCCGTCTCCGAGAACGCCTCCACCATCTGCTCCATGGCATTTTTGGCATCCTCGGTAAAACCGTAACTGTCGAGCGCACGGGACAATGCGTTGCGCGGCTTTTTCCACTGCCACTCCTCGATCATTTCCCAGAGAGCCCGGCGCAATGACTCACGCCTTATCCAGATGGTGTCACCCCGCGTCATCGCGGGAGGGGCGATCATCTCCCGGACTTTTTCAGTGTCAGTGCACAAGAGCCGGTAGCCTTCACCTGACTCCGACGCGGACAAGCAGCCGACAGAAAAGATCGGCTTGCCGAATCGACCTACACCGGCACTGTAACCATAACCTAGCGGCACCAGCCAGGTATTCACCGCATCAACATCGAAGGCATCCACCTGTTGTCCGGGTAACGGCAATGGCCGGTAGGATGCATCCTCCAACGTAGCCCAATAGCTTTCACGTCTGTGGACCCATTCACCAACTGCACCTGCACCGAGCACCACATCAGGACCTAACTGTCGTTCCCAGCGGAAATATTCACGCATATGCATGAGGTAGACACACAAAGAATAGCTACCCGCGTGCCGCGCATCCGAGACGTCACAGTTGTGTCGTACCGCGTCCAAAAATAAGGTGGGCAACGCTGGCATGGGTGACACCTTAAGATAAAATCCCGGTCCAACGCAACGATTATGAAAACACGTATTCGCGACCGGTGGCGTAACCCCGGACAGCCTGAGTCAGCCGAAAAGAACGGACAGGCGCTCGGGTACGTCTGCTGGCAGTTGGCACTGACCGCCGCCCGTAACCTCCATGTAGAAAACTTTATTTATCAGGATGACGTACAACGGGTAGCAGTTATTCGCGAGTACCTGGTGTTTCTGGTACACGCCGCCGACCGTCTGGCCTTTGATTCACTTGCAGAACATGACCGCGCCACCTTTGTCGCTGCGCTTGCCCACGCCTGCGCCGGACAGTTTCACAGAAACGCGGCTGAAGTGCTGGGGTCCGGCGACTACCGTGTGCAATTCATCGATACGCTCAATCGCCGCAACGGCCATTATGGCGCGTGCAGTTTCAGCGATGGGGTACCTGGATATGCCCTGCTAAGGGCATTCAGTGACCACATTCAGGAGGTTATGGGAAGCAATCAGACCAACCGCTGGGTGATGGA
>DPVA01000074.1:0-1261 GCA_003529705.1 Gammaproteobacteria bacterium
GCCCACCCGCAGCAAGCGTAGCTATTCGCTGGGAACGACCGAGGAAATTCTCAAAGCATCTCCAGAGAGGGTGAGTCCCGCATGCTCGGTCTTTGGCCTCTGCGGGGGTTGTGCGCTACAGCATCTAGATTATCGCGGACAACTTGCTTTTAAAAAGGATGTGGTCATCGAGGCGTTGCGTGGTGTCGCGGTGGCAGTTCCCACGGAGATCCTTGAAGTCAGTGCTAGACCGTGGTCATACCGGCGTCGCGCCCGACTTGGGGTCAGATTTGTTCCAAAGAAGGGTGGTGTGCTGGTAGGATTTCGCGAGCGGGGCAAGAGTTTCATCACACCCCTCGCTACTTGCCCAGTTATGCATAAGTCGGTCGATCGTATCCTTCCTCAGTTGCCCGGCCTCATTACCCGACTCAGTAGCCCCGACCGGATACCACAGATTGAAGTGGCAGCAGGAGAGACCGGGACAGCGCTGGTATTTCGACATCTGACGGCGCTTACCGATGACGACCTAACCCTTTTGCGAAACTTTGGCGCGAAAGAAAGTCTCTTCATTTGTACACAGGCCAAGGGACCTGATACTACTATTCCGGTTTCGCCTGAGGCCGTTCCAGATCTTTTCTATAGGTTAGAGACTTTTAACCTTAAGATTCGTTTTTCGGTAACCAATTTTGTGCAGGTCAACGGTACGATTAACGAACGTATTGTCGAGTTAGTTGCCGATTGGCTAAAACCCGGTGATCGTGGGGATGTTCTCGATCTTTTTTGCGGCTTAGGGAACTTTGCGTTGGCGCTAGCGGGTGAGGCCCGCCAGGTACTCGGCATTGAGAATGATCCCGCCCTAGTTAAACAAGCCCGTGAGAATGCGCTTGCCAACGGCATTGAGAATGCGCGTTTTGAGGTGTTCGACCTATTTGACGAGTCAATGGCTGACTGGCAAGTCCGGTCTTATTCACGCGTACTTGTCGATCCGCCACGGAGCGGAGCCATCGAGGTCTTAAGAGTACTCATGAACACGATTAAGCCAGATATGATTGCCTACGTATCATGCAATCCTGCTACATTTGTTCGTGACGCCGCCTACCTCGTTGGAACTGGGGAATACCGACTGGATAAACTTGCCGTTGCGGATATGTTCCCGCACACGTCTCATGTGGAGACATGCGCGCTTTTTCTGCGATCCGATTGACCGGATTTCAGTTAGGTCGCTTAGGTTAGCCTGCCGTCCCTGTTTTTTCGCTCTCGGGATTACTATTTCCGGGATTAC
>DPVA01000074.1:1595-10882 GCA_003529705.1 Gammaproteobacteria bacterium
CGGGATTACTATTTCCGGGATTACGGTTTCCTATCTTGACATTCCCAGGTGAATTGCCTCGCTCGCCGGCTGTATTCGATGATCGGGGTACCGGATTTTGGCGATTTCCCTGCCGTTGACCACTTGAGCGGCCTCTTCCGCCCCGGGAACGTCGCTGTGGTGTTTTACCGGAATCTCCCGGCGTCTCGGTACGGGTCTTGGACTCCGTTCGATTATTCTGATTTCGATGCCGACTGGAGTCAGAACCCGGGCGACGTTTTTTTTGCGAACTATCCCGCCGCCGGTCATCACGTCGACCCTGTGATTTTCGACGGGTATCGGAGCGGCCCCGCGGACGTTGGCCCTGTTTTCGGGTTTGGGTCTGTGGTTCCGCCGTGTCTGTGCCTCCGGTCAATCTTTTCCAGATTCGGGCCCACAGTCCCTCCGTGGACTCAGTACTGACCGGAGCAGGTGGAGGGGGCGGGGGCGTATCGATCTGGTCGATATTCACTGCAGCCCGACTCTTTGTTCGACTTAAAGAGTACTCACCCTGATGGTCTGAATCCGAGACAATGTTGATTTTGTGGCTGGCCAGTATGTTCTCGTTGGCATCCAGATCTTCACTTTTCAGTCGCTGGATATTGGATTGTGAGCCATGAAGTGCAGGGGAGGGGATCAAGACTATGCGCGTGCCTAAACGGGCTTCAATCTGATTCACTTCGTGACGCTTCTCGTTGAGTAGAAAAGTAGCAATTTCTACCGGAAGTTCCGCGAATACTGCTTCTGTATTCTCCTTCAGCGCTTCCTCTTCGAGAATTCTTAGGAAACTTAATGCGGACGACGTGACATGACGCACCTGGCCGGTACCATCACATAGACTACAGACCCGATAGTTGGATTCACTGATTGAGCTTCGCAACCGCTGTCTCGACATCTCAAGAAGCCCAAAACGGGATATGTGCCCCATCTGGATCCGAGCCCTGTCACTTCGCAAAGCCTCCTCAAGGCGGTTTTCAACTGTTTTCTTGTTTTTAGCTGATGTCATGTCGATGAGATCAATTACGATCAGACCGCCAAGATCTCGGATTCGCATCTGTCGCGCCAACTCGTCGACGGCCTCCAAATTTGTCTGTAGGGCAGTTTCCTCGATGTCTGACCCCTTGGTCGCCCGGGCAGAGTTGACGTCCACCGAGATGAGTGCCTCAGTGTGGTCAATGACCAGCGCCCCTCCGGATGGAAGTTTTACGGACCGTGCGTACGCGTTTTCAATCTGATGCTCTATTTGGAATCGCGAAAACAGTGGAACCGCATCATCATATTGTTTGAGCTTAGCCGAGTTCTGCGGCATCACCTGGGCCATAAAGCGCGAAGCCCGATCAAACACCGTGGCCTCGTCAATCAGGATTTCCTGAATGTCACTCCGCAAGTGATCCCTGAGGGTTCGGACGATTAGGTTACTTTCTTGATAAACCAGAAACGGCGGCTCCTGGCCTTCTGCTGCTTCGGCGATCACAGTCCATAATTGGAGGAGAAAGTCGAGATCCCACTGAAGCTCCTCAGGACTTTTACCGATGCCGGCGGTTCGGGCAATTAATGAGTGTTCAGCAGGGCATTCAAGCCCAGACATGGCATCCCGGAGATCGGCCCGTTCCTCGCCGTCGATGCGTCTGGAGATGCCACCCCCTTTGGGGTTATTGGGCATTAGAACCAGGTATCGTCCTGCGAGGCTAATAAACGTGGTGAGAGCAGCCCCCTTTGTGCCACGCTCATCTTTTTCGACCTGAACCAGGAGTTCCTGTCCTTCCTCAACCACATCCTTAATACGTACCTGCGCCATCGGTGTTGAGGGCGAAAAGTTTCTAAAGAGGGAGCGGCTGATCTCCTTGAGGGGCAGGAAACCTTGGCGCTCGGCCCCGTAATCGACGAACGCCGCCTCAAGGCTCGCTTCTACGCGGGTTATCCGTCCCTGATAGATATTTCCTTTGCGCTGAGCATTACTCGAGGACTCAATATCAAGATCCAGTAGTTTTTGCCCATCGACGATGGCGACCCGCAACTCTTCGGCGTGGGTCGCGTTAAAAAGCATTCTTTTCATTATATTTTCCGTGTGAGCCAGATCCATCACCGTAGGGGGTCCCTAGAGGACTTGGTCCACGTTGCACCCGGCTGATTATTCTTATAGCTCTTCGAGAGACGCAGTCGAGCCTTCGACACGGAATCAACAAACGACAGGAGGGGGAGGGTAAGTGCTTTGGAGCTCCACCCTCTCATTGGGCCACCGTCAGCCCTACTGGCGATATCTGGGGTTTATTCATTCGCCTTGTCTCTAGAACATCTGGAGACGTTACTATCGCCTTTGCCGCCAGGGCGCGCATTTTTTGCGCGGTGCACCCCGTCGCGGCGGTCCGCATGCACTCATACGGACAGTATCCTGTTCGTCTTGGCGTCCGGAGTACTCTCGGGCGCCCTCTCCGTGTCGGGACGCAAGTTCAGGGGGCAGTCTTAACGCGCGAGATGCGCTCCTTAACAACTTAAGGTAAGGTCTCTGGAACCGCCAGTTTGGGCGTCCCGTTGCGACTGTCCCGGCGCCGCGCACAGCGACGCGCGACCGTAATGGTCTGCAAATCTCCCGATAGGGCGGGCACAGTCTAGCTAAAAAAACTTTTTTTTACAAATATTTATTGAGTCAATCTGATCTTTTGGACACACCAGATAAATCAAAGGTTCGCGTCCACCTAGTCGGCAACGCGGAAGCAGGCCAGCGGCTGGATAACTTCCTACTTCGGAAACTGAAAGGTGTTCCCAAGAGTCACGTGTATCGTATCGTCCGCGAGGGCCAGGTACGGGTAAATGGGGGGCGTTCACGCCCGGCCACGCGAATCTGTATCGGGGACCGTATTCGAATCCCGCCTCTTAGGGTCTCGAGCGCAAGAAATTCCCGCCGGGAAGTGCTGGATTCGCGTTTTCAGCCGAATTTTCTTTTTGAGGACCATGACTTGCTGATTATTGATAAGCCTCCGGGAATCGCCGTGCATGGAGGTACTGGCCAGTATGTGAGCGTGATTGAACAACTGCGTATGAGTAACTCAGGTTTTCTGGAATTGGTTCACCGCCTCGACAAGGAGACTTCCGGCATCCTAATGCTCGCCAAGAACATGGACACCCTCCGGCAGATGCATGATCGACTCCGCCGGGTTGATCCCCAGTCGGGGGTCAGGAAATGCTACCAAACGCTAGTTGTGGGCCGGTGGCATGGCGGGTCTCGGTCGCTTTGTCAGCGTCTCGAGATAGTGCGTGGATACGGGGGTGAGAAACGGTCCAGGGTTGGCTCAGAAGGTCGTGAGGCCAAAAGCGTCTTTTCGCCATTGGAGCTCTTGGACGACTATTCTCTAATGCGTGTTGAGTTGATGACAGGGCGACTTCATCAGATTAGGGCGCATGCCCACGCGGCCGGAATGCCTGTGGCCGGGGATCGGATCTATGGAACACGGGATCAAAACCGCTGCCTACGGAAGTTTGGGCTCCGTCGCCAGTTTCTGCATGCCTCACAGACTACCTTTTATCATCCCCGCACCGGTAAGCCGGTAGATGTTCAGTCACCCCTACCTGATGACTTAATGTCAGTGCTTCTCAATTTGCGATCCCAAACCGGAAATGAGTCGAACTGAAAAAAGAGCAAGAGGTTATCTATGTGCCTCGGATTCTCTCGAGACAGGCGGCCTTGGCTTTCGTTTCGAAGTGCATAGCGACGGGGAAGTTGTGTCCGCTTTCGCCGTCCGTCATTCGTGTGGCGTGTCAGCCTTCATTAATCGCTGCGGACACCGGGACCTAGAGCTAGATTGGTCACCGGGTGAGTTTTTCGATCTGGAATCGAGGTGGTTAATCTGTGCCACCCACGGGGCCCTCTATGATCCCAAGACAGGGGTCTGCCGCGGTGGGCCCTGTAATGGAACACCGCTAACGGCAATCGGAGTCATCGAGGAATCTGGCGGGATTTATCTTGTCGATCCACGCTACCATGTCCGATCAGACAATCCTGAAACAACCACATGACCTGGTTAACCCTATGACTCAAGATTCTCCACCATTGCAAACTACCTCAACCCCGAAATCCCCGGCGCCTGAGCGGACGGACCTTGAGCGACTGGTGGAGGCGCTGGTACTGGAATATCGTAAGGACCGCGGCCGTCGGCGTCGGTTCCGATTATGGGGTCTGTTATTCGTTTTGGGCATTTGCGGGGCTACCCTGGGCTGGATCGGACTCTCCCCAACGGACCATCCAGCGCGCTTTACCGCGGTCGTCGAGGTTTCAGGACTCATCGGTCTAGACCATGGCAATATGGCCCAGGATCTCGAATCACGTTTTCTCGATGCCTTTAACGCAGATGGGACCAAGGGTGTTGTTGCGCTCATCAATAGTCCTGGCGGAAGCCCCGTCCAGTCAGGGCAGCTTTATCGGGCGCTCCGTGAACTAAAACGAGAGTATCCCGAGACGCCGCTACTCGCCGTTATTTCGGACATTGGGGCATCCGGGGCCTACTACATCGCTGCCGCTGCTGATGAAATCTATGTAGATCCCGCCAGTATTGTTGGATCGATTGGGGTGGTGTCTAGTGGTTTTGGTTTCGTCGACACACTCGACAAACTTGGGATAGAACGCCGGTTGATCACGGCCGGAGATCATAAGGCCATGCTTGATCCTTTTTCTCCTGCAGACCCGGTAGATCAGAGGATAATTCAGGGAATCATTGACGACATTCATGCCCAGTTCATCGCTGCGGTCGAGGAGGGGCGAGGCGCCCGCCTCCAGGCAGACGCCGACCTATTCTCTGGACGGGTTTGGAGTGGCCGAGAGGCGGTTAGGTTGGGATTAGCCGACGGAACAGCCTCACTGACGGAGGTGGCGCGCCAAATTCTCGATGCGCCGACAATTGTTGATTTCTCTATTCAACCAGACTGGCGTTCTGTCGTGCTGGAACAGCTCGGGGCCAGCATCGTTGGGGCGATGGGCCTTGCGGACACTACGGTTCGCTGATTAACTGCGCGCGAGCACATCAAGTCCTTCACGATTTAGCATTTCGACGAGGGAAATCAATGGTAAACCGATTAGCGCGCTCGGATCGGGACCACTTAGTTCCCGAAGCAATGCAATTCCTAGGCTCTCAGCTCGCAGACTTCCACAACACCCAAACGGCGCGTCGAGCTCCAAATACTGCTCGACCTGATCACGAGTAAGGTCCCGGTACTTTACAGAATAGGAAATCACATCCTGCTGTGTCCTGCCGGATGCAGCGTTGACCAGAGTCAATCCCGTATACAAATGCATTTCCTTTCCGGAGGATTTGGTAAGCTGGCGTATTGCGTCCTCCCGATCAACAGGCTTGCCGAGGATCTCTGTTCCTACTAGCGCGACTTGATCCGACCCGATAACCAACCCTTTCTTGATAGTCGCTGCAACAGAGTCTGCTTTATCTTTGGATAAACGTAATGCTAACTCCCGTGCATCCTCCCCGGAAAGCGCGGTCTCGTCCACGCCTGGGGGGATCACTTCAAATTCAAGCCCAAGTCGTGCAAGAAGTTCCCTGCGAAACGGTGACGTAGAGGCGAGAATCAGGGGAGGATCAGGCTTGAATTTTGACATCAAATCACCAAAACCACTAAAATTGAGGGCTGCGATTGAAGCCTTCGGCTTCTACCCATTCCTTTCACGAATCAAGGCGCCCGGCTATTTTAGGCCGGGTTACCAAATTTTTGGAACTCACGAGCACGAACATGGCCGTACAACAAAACAGAAAAACTCCCTCGAAGCGTGGAATGCGGCGCTCCCATGACGGTCTGGAGAAAACTGCCTTATCCACTGACTCCGTCACGGGCGAACTCCACCGCCGGCACCACGTTACGGCGGACGGCTACTACCGCGGACGCAAGGTCATTCAGGATCGAGAGTCAGAAACCTAGCGGTTTGTGACTGACGGCCTCTGCTGAGGCTTCTGCCTAGACAGCGTGGCTCACCCTGACGAACCACTCCGGATCTCCATCGATATGATGGGGGGTGATCGCGGGCTCAATGTCACTGCGACTGGTGTTTCTCTGGCCCTCGATCGGCACCCGGACCTGTCCTGCACTTTAGTGGGGGATGAGCAACAGATCCGAGCCGCGCTGGGTTCTGTTGGGAAAACAGATCGGGTTGATATCGTTCACACCTCGGAATCCGTGGACATGCACGAGTCCCCGGCATCCGCCCTGCGCTTTAAGAAAGATTCCTCTATGCGTGTTGCGTTGGACCTGTTGGGCTCGGGGGAAGTCGATGCTTGCGTCAGTGCGGGAAACACCGGGGCATTAGTCGCAACTGCCCGGTTTGTTCTCAGAACTCTCTCCGAAATCGACCGACCGGCGATTATCTCGACGTTGCCGAGGACGCAGGGCCATGTATACATGCTGGACCTTGGGGCGAACATTGACAGTCCTGCAGAAATTCTCATGCAGTTTTCCCTCATGGGTGAGAGCATGGTCCGAACCATTGAAGGTATCGAACGACCCTCTGTTGGACTTCTTAATGTAGGTAGCGAAGAGATTAAAGGAAGCGAAGTCATCAAAGCGACGAATGAATTGCTGAAGGCGAGCGGTCTTAATTACATAGGTTACGTGGAAGGGGATGACATATTCAACGGTAGTGTCGAACTCATTGTCACCGACGGGTTCGCAGGTAATGTGGCACTTAAAACCAGTGAAGGACTCGCTCAGATGCTTACCCAGGTCATCCGGGAGGAATTCAGCCGTGGGTTCCTGACCCGGATTTCGGCGCTCATCGCGGCACCTGTGCTGAAATCTTTTAGGGGTCGCTTCGATCATCGGACGTATAACGGGGCTGTCTTACTCGGACTGAATGGAACCGTCGTAAAAAGCCATGGCAAGGTAGACGGTCTCGCCTTCTCTCACGCGATCGACACCGCCAGACTTGCGGCGCAAAAAGATCTAACGGGACATATCCGGCACGACCTTGAAGCCTCCAGGATCTCGTTGACTAAGGCGACGCCTTCGTGAGTCACTCCGCCCGAATTACCGGCTCCGGATCCTACCTTCCCGAAAAGGTCCTGACCAACAAGGAGCTTGAAGAATTTCTCGAGACATCGGAAGAGTGGATATTTTCGAGAAGCGGTATCCGCCAGCGCCATATTGCTGCCGAGGGTGAATTTACCTCTGATCTCGCTGAAGCGGCTTCGCGGCAGGCACTTGAAAGCGCAGGACGTCAGGCATCAGATGTCGACCTGATTGTGGTCGCCACTACAACAGCAGATCAGGTGTTTCCGAGCACGGCCTGTCTGCTGCAGGCCCGCCTCGGTATTCACGGATGCCCCGCATTTGATGTCCAGGCCGTCTGTGCTGGGTTCTTGTATGCAATGGATGTGGTGTATCGCTATATCGCGACCGGGGCAAGCCGGTGCGCGTTGGTGGTTGGGGCGGAAACCTTTTCCCGGATCCTCAATTGGGAGGACCGAAGCACTTGCGTGCTTTTTGGAGATGGGGCAGGTGCGATGCTGGTGGAAGCGGCCGCAACCCCCGGTATCCTCTCGAGCCACATCCATGCCGATGGCGCTTTTAAAGATCTTTTATGTGTTCCGGTCGGGATATCCACGTCCTACAAAACAGTCCTGAATGGTCGAGCCTACACTGAGATGCAGGGCAAGGAGGTATTTCGTTGGGCTGTCTCTACACTCGGGGATGCCGTAATCGAGGTGTTGGAAAATAATGGCATTCACCAATCAGAAATAGACTGGCTGGTCCCGCATCAAGCCAATATTAGGATTATCAATGCGATTGCGAAACGACTCGAGCTCAGTATGGATCAAGTGGTTGTCACGATTGACCGACATGGCAACACCTCAGCGGCATCGGTTCCACTTGCATTTGATACGGCGGTGAGGGATGGGCGAATTAAGACAGGGGACAAGGTGATCTTTGAGGCTTTTGGCGGGGGATTCACCTGGGGCAGCATGCTCGTACAGATCTAGAACGACGGGGAACCGTTTCTTATGTCTCAAAATCAATTTTCACCCCAAGTGTGCCTCGTTACCGGCGCCAGTCGAGGAATAGGTAGGGCGATTGCACTAGAGCTCGCATCGCGTGGACATATAGTGATTGGGACTGCTACGACGGCTGATGGGGCAGAGCAGATTGCCACTGAGTTGAAGAAAGTCGCAGGGAAGGGAACCGGTGTTGCGCTCGATATCACCGACCCACAGCAGAGTGAATCAGTGATTGGTGACGTCGTGTGCGAATTTGGACCGATTACGGTGCTCGTAAATAATGCCGGGGTGACCGAGGACAACCTGTTGCTGCGGATGAAACCATCTCAATGGGAGAAGACCTTAAACACCAATTTGGCGTCTGTCTTCAGAATCACCAAGTTATGTCTGAAAGGCATGACTAGGGCGCGCTACGGCAGGATTATCAATCTCTCCTCCGTCGTAGGAGCAACCGGCAATGCCGGTCAGACAAATTACTCCGCAAGCAAGGCGGGTCTGGTCGGCTTAACAAAATCACTGGCGCTCGAGATCGCCTCTCGTGGCATCACAGTCAACGCCGTTGCGCCGGGCTTTATCGAAACCGACATGACCGCTGATTTACCCGAGGAACAGCGCGACAGACTGTTGGAGGCCATTCCTCTGGCACGACTGGGGCAACCCCAGGATATTGCAAAGACGGTCGCTTTTCTCATCTCTGACGATGCGGCCTACATCACAGGACAGGTCGTTCATGTTAATGGCGGAATGCACATGGCGTCTTGAGGAAGTGCTCATATAGTATTGTTTTTTATATATTTTTTTATTATTGGGTATTCCGGCTAGCGCGTACCCGCGAGGTCTGCAAGGGGTTGATTTGTTGGACTTGGCGCCCCGAATACGGTTTAATCGCGCTTCGAGAAGCGGGCTTATATTCCGCGAACAGTCCGGTAACGAGATAAATCGTCCGGCTAAAGTATTTCTAATCCCAGGAGGCTAGAAAGCTCATGAGCAGTGTTGAAGATCGCGTCAAAAAGATTGTGGTAGAGCAGCTTGGCGTAAGCGAGGACCAGGTAACCCCTGACGCGTCATTTGTCGATGACCTGGGCGCAGACTCCTTGGACACCGTCGAGCTCGTTATGGCGCTCGAAGAGGAGTTCGACGCCGAAATCCCCGATGACCAGGCAGAAAAAATTACTACGGTTAAGCAGGCGGTTGAATTCATCCAGGCTAACGCTAGCGGTTGACCTCCCTGGCAAACTTTCTCAAACATAGTCAGCGAAGCCGCCCGGCGCCCGGCGCCCG
>DPVA01000143.1 GCA_003529705.1 Gammaproteobacteria bacterium
CAAAACCGCAGGTTGGGGGTTCGATTCCCTCCTGGCCTGCCAGTAAAGGAAACAGATCAGGGCGGGATGGTGTTGCCGGATAAGCTGAAATTGCTGGCGTCGGGTTTGGCCGTGGTGGCCGCAATCACGCTGTTTTACGTATTCGGTGAGAGTTCTGCGTTGTTGCGGGCCCTTATCGTCGTTGTAGGTGTGATTGTTGCTGCGGGAATTGCTTTGACGTCGGAGCCGGGTAGGGCTGTGTGGCAGTTCGCATTGGCTACTAGAACGGAGGTGCGGAAGGTGGTCTGGCCGACTCGGCGGGAAACTGCGCAGTCGACCATGATTGTCATATTAATGGTCTTGATAGTCGGGATTTATCTGTGGCTGCTGGACGCGCTGTCATTCTGGGCGATATACGATCTCGCGCTGGGACTGGGTTAAGTAGGACGTTTTTCACCTAAGAACAAGAAGTAGATGATAGACAAAGTGAATGATGAGTGACGCAACAATTGATGAGGATACGCCGCAGACCGCCGCGGCAGAAGGCGCGCCGGTTGAGTCGCCTATGGAGTGGTTCGTCGTCCAGGCCTATTCAGGATTCGAAAAGCACGTGCAGGAATCGTTGCGCGAATATATCCGGCGTGCAGGTATGGAGGAACACTTTGGCGATATCGAAGTGCCAACCGAGCAGGTGGTGGAGCTGAGAAACGGTCAGAAACGAACTAGCGAGCGCAAGTTTTTCCCGGGCTATGTTTTGGTGAACATGATCATGAGTGATGAGGCCTGGCATTTGGTTAAGTCGGTACCGAAGGTATCTGGTTTTGTTGGTGGAAGCGGCTCCAAACCGGTACCGATTACCAATCAGGAAGCGCAGGCCATCCTGCAGCAAGTACAGGAGGGTGCCGAACATCCGCGTCCGAAGTATACCTTCGCGCCGGGCGAGGTGGTTAGGGTTATCGACGGGCCGTTCAAGGAATTCAGTGGCACCGTGGAAGATGTGAACTTTGAAAAGAGCAAGCTCAAAGTGTCGGTATCCATTTTTGGACGCTCGACCCCGGTTGAGTTGAGTTTCAGCCAAGTCGAGAAAGCCTAACGCTGAGGATTTGGTTAGTAGCGCCAACTGGCTGCCGTTGATGCGGCTAGGGGTTGTATATGGTGGGCGGGGGTTTGGGCCGCCTGAATGTCGTAGTAGAACAGGGGAGCCTAACGGCGTTTGGACCCGACGGAGTAAAAGATGGCAAAGAAGATTGAAGCTTATATCAAGCTGCAGGTTCCCGCTGGTGGCGCCAAGCCGAGCCCACCTGTTGGACCTGCCCTTGGGCAGCATGGGCTTAATATTATGGAATTCTGTAAGGCATTTAATGCCGATACGCAGGACGTTGAGCCTGGTCTACCCATTCCTGTTGTCATTACGGTCTACTCTGACAAGAGTTTTACCTATATCAAGAAGACGCCTCCGGCTTCTGTGCTACTAAAAAAAGCGGCCGGTCTGGAGAAGGGCAGCGGCGAGCCCAACAAAGATAAGGTTGGAAAGGTAGGTCGGGCCGAACTCGAGGAAATTGCGAAGGTCAAAATGCCTGATTTGAGCGCGTATGACATGGATCAGGCAGTTAAGATTATCGCCGGTAGCGCCCGTAGCATGGGCATTGAAACGGAGGGCGTCTGATGAGTGCTCGTGGAAAGCGGTATCGACAGGTCTCAGAAAGCCTTTCTCAGGGAGAGTTTTACGCGATCGACGATGCGCTGAAACTGGTCAAGCAGTCTGCTTCGGCGAAATTCGACGAAACTGTTGATGTCAGTATCAATCTAGGCGTGGATGCAAAGAAGTCTGATCAGAATGTTCGCGGCGCTACGGTCCTGCCAAAAGGGACGGGAAAGACCGTCCGAGTCGCGGTTTTTGCTGATGGCGATGATGTTGATGCCGCAAAATCTGCTGGAGCAGATATTGTCGGGTTGGATGATCTTGCCGAAACCATAAAGGGTGGATCAATCGATTTTGACGTATGTATCGCAACCCCGGCCACCATGCGTGTTGTCGGAAAACTGGGTCAGGTGCTGGGGCCCCGCGGTCTTATGCCCAACCCCAAAGTGGGTACCGTTGCGCAGGATGTGGCGAAGGCCGTGACTAATGCCAAGGCCGGGCAGGTGCAGTTTCGTATCGACAAGGCGGGCGTAATTCATTGCCCCATTGGGAAGGCGTCTTTCGACGAAGCCTCGTTGAAGGAAAATCTCATCGCGCTGCTGGATGCATTAAACAAGGCAAAACCGTCAGCATCCAAGGGCCAGTACCTCAAGCGATTGACCCTGTCGACCACCATGGGACCCGGCGTCAAAGTCGACCGGGCATCGGTTGCTGGTTGAGCCGGTTGGGGCCGAGAAAGACAGCTAAAGAAGTCAGGTTTTGAGGGGCCGCGGGGCCTGTGATCTTTAGATCAACGGAAACCGCTGGTTCGTCGAAGACCGCAGGTGCGCAAGCGGAGATATTGAACGTAAGCGCTTAATAGAAGAGGTTCGCCTGCGTAGGCGGTGCCCCCGATCCGGGATTTTCACCGGTCAGGACACCA
>DPVA01000007.1 GCA_003529705.1 Gammaproteobacteria bacterium
CGATATAGGTCTGGGTCGGCTGACCATTGATGGTTTCGACATACCTTTGCGATTTGGGAAAGGGGGGAACCGAAACCGCGGGACAAAGAAGCAGATCGTATTCTCCAAAAAATTTCTCCATTTCGCGATATAACCCAGAACGCACACGTTCAGCGGTCAGCAGTTCGGAATTCGTGACCGCAAGACCTTTTTCGATATTCCAGATAATTTCCGGTGCAATCTGGTCAGGGTGCTTGGCAAGTATTGATTCCATCATCTGTGCGATTAGGATGCCGCGCAGGGTCTGAAAAGATTCGATGGCTCCGGAAAAATCAGGCGACAAGTGGCTGATGTTGGCGCCGATATCACGAAAGCGTTCAGCGGCCTCCCCACACAGGTTCGCGATCTCGTCTTCCATTGGAACCACCCCGAGATCAGGACTAAAGGCCACTCGCTTTGGCAGTTCCGAATGGAAAAGCGCATTGACGAAAGATTCGCCGTGATGGGGGAAGGAAAGAGGATCGACTGGATCAAAGCCGGCGCCACCGTCCAGCATCAAAGCCACATCCGCCACACAGCGTCCCATCGGACCTTCGACCCACAGGGTGTCGAAAGCGGGCAGACGGGTGCCCCTCGGAACGCGTCCGGGACTCGGTCGCAACCCCACCACACCGTTGAAACTCGCCGGAACCCGCAAGCTGCCCCCAAGGTCATTACCAGTAGCCAGCGCAACCATACCGGTAGCAAGGGCAGCGCCTGATCCTCCGGAGGAGCCGCCGGCACTGACCATACTGTTCCACGGATTAAGGGTATGTCCGAAAACCGGATTAAAGGTATGTGCGCCTGCCCACTCAGGCACGTTGGATTTACCGACCGCGATGGCGCCACTGGCCTGCAACCGTCTTATTGTTGCATCGGACTGGCTAGCAATATTTTGTGAAAACAGGGGTGAGCCATAGGTGGTAACCACCCCCGAGAGATCGTTGTAGTCCTTGACCGCAAGCGGTAGCCCCCACAAAACACCTTTTCCCCCGCCGTGCGGTTTCTGATCCGTCATCGCCCGGGCCTGGTCATGAGCCTGTTCAAGACAAAGAGTGGGTAGGGCATTTATGGATGGGTTGACCTCCTGGATACGCGCGGCCACCGCATTGATAACATCAACTGGCGATACCTCGCCAGAATGCAGCCGCTTGCTGAGCGCCGTTGCAGTGCACCGGATAAGTTCGTCACCGGTGGATTGTGCGGAAGATCTCATGGAAAGAGGCGATCACTGGTGGTGTCTGGTTTTGCGTCAGGATTCAAGCCGATTGAAATCCGGGTATTTATGCCTACCGCAAGGGATAGTGTCATAAATTTCTCCGGGATTCTATTTTGTCCTAAATCCATCTTGGGTCTTGCTGATCCTGTCCGAATTTAAGCTGCACAGCAATTATCTGATTCTAGGTGCCTTGGTTGGAGCCGGTAAGTTTGGCGTCCTTTGTGTCGCAGGCTCAACAAGTCGATAATTCACGTCTCCATAGTTGCGTCGGTACGAACTGGTAATGCCCCAATCGTTATCCATGCCGGAACCCGAGGTGCTGCCACTAAAGGTGAACTTGCTAAGTTTTGAGGCGGCAGGGAGGATCCTGCTCGTTGATGTGAGTTTTTCTTTACACGCCGGTAGGCCAACCTGCGTGGTGGGCCCCAACGGCGCCGGGAAAAGTCTGTTGTTGCGGCTGTGTCATGGTTTGCTGACACCATCGGGGGGCTCCATCTGTTGGGCGGAGGGAACCGCCGAGCAGCATCGCCGGGCTCAAGCAATGGTGTTTCAGCGTCCAGTGTTGTTGCGCCGCTCGGTACGGGCAAACGTGGAGCATGCGCTAGCCTCGAGAAATATCTCCCGGGCCGAGCGTATCGATCGTACAGATGCAGTCCTTGAAAAAACAGGACTGTTAGATCTCGCCGAGCGTAATGCCCGGGTGCTATCCGGCGGCGAGCAGCAACGTCTTGCGCTCGCCCGGGTGTGGGCACTGAAGCCGCGGGTACTGTTTCTGGATGAACCGACGGCGCATCTCGATCCTGCGGCCACGGCGTCTGTAGAAGAGATCATCAATGACATTGACAGCGACGGCGTTAGAATTTTGATGGTCTCCCATGATCTCGGTCAAGTGCGCCGTATCGCCGATGACATACTGTTTCTGCATAACGGCTGCCTGGTTGAGCATGCGCTTGTTCCGGATTTCCTGGATTCGCCGGGATCCGAACTCGGGACTGCATTCGTCGAGGGTCGCCTTCTCTGGTAGACAGCTTGGCTAGGTCGAATGTGCCAGCCATTCAGCAACTGCATCGCTGAAACCAGCTTCGCTGTGGTCTGCTACTGATAGAAACTCACGGGCAAGCGGTTCAGGAGCATTTCCTACAACACGCGCCATGCTTGCCCAACGAAGCATATCGACGTCATTGAAGTCATTGCCGACCGCGAGCGCGGTGGCAGCATCCAGACCGAAGTGGTCACAGATCCATTGCGCAGCGTATGATTTACCGACGGTTTTGGGAAAAATTTCGTACCAGACTGAGCAATGGTCAAGCGGTGAAGTCGTTCTGATAATGTTGAGATTCGGTAGATATCGGGCAAGTTCGTCATGCACGGTAATGGGGTCGTCCGAGGGTGCGATTGCCAACAATTGGGCAGCGTTGCACACCGGCGGCGGTCCCTGCTCCAGCATCTGGTGATGTCCGGCGTAGAGCGAAAGCCGTCGGTCGAAGTCAGGGTTGGCGCGGCCAAAGCGTCGCCAGCGGAAACGATGGTTATCTGGAACAGGATCATGCACCATGAAGTCGAGTTTCATCTGCTCAAGGACATCAATAGCGTTAGTCATTTCCGTGTTTTCAAGCGCGAACTGGCAAAGGAGCTTTTTGGGCTTGAAAGAAAATATGCCGGCCCCGGAGGAGGTCACCAGAAGATCAATGGGAAAATCGTCATCGAGAACACGATCGCAGGAAAACAGAGACCGGCCGGTCACTACCACGCGGGAAATATCAAGCGAATCTAGATGTTCGAGGGTTGCTCGGTTGCGCTCACACAGATCCTGATTGCGCCCGAGAAGCGTTCCGTCCAGATCGGTGAAAACTACCCTGCGTCTCTGTCTAATCCTATTCATAGAGAATAGGTATACACGGAAAACGTCGCCGCTTCACCTACTCTTTAGAGAAGTGACTCTATCTGATTGACAAGTTCGGGATTGCTCGGCGTCACGCTTGAACCAAAACTGCCAACAACCTGGCCTTTGCGATCGAGGAGATATTTGTGGAAATTCCATTTTGGGAATTGCCCCGCTTGCGCGGCAAGGGCCTGGTAAAGAGGCTCTGCCTTACGCTTAGCCACCCGGGACTTTTCGAACATCGGGAATTTAACCTGATAGGTCAGGTCGCAAAATTCTTTAATCTTCTGTTCTGAGCGGGGATCCTGGAAAAAATCGTTTGAAGGGAAACCGAGCACAGAGAATCCTCGATGTCCGTACTTGTCTTGCAGCGCTTCAAGATCAGAGAACTGCGATGTGAAGCCGCAGTAACTCGCAGTGTTGACCACCAGAAGGACCATATCCGAATAGGTTTCGCACAGCCGCACTGAATCATTGCTTGCGAGATAGCGTTTATTGAAATCAAGATTCATGGCACAGCCGTCATTGCCTGCACTTATCGGCTGCATCATGAGGGTAAGGATAGCGAAGGAAATTGCGCGGAAGATCATGATAGAACTCGGTAAAAATCACCAAACAAGCTTAACCTGAGGCTGTGAAGCGTAAGTATTCCCTCAGGTCGGAACTTTTCGGGTCGGTAAGGGTCGCCTCAGTCGGCCCATGTTCCTGAATCGTGCCGGCGTGCATGAAGGCAAGCGTGTCTGCAATCCTGGCTATTTCGCCGGGCAGGTGACTGACTACGATGACTGTGAGGCTGTGGTCTTTTCGTAGTGCATCCACCAGATCATGCATCTCGGCCCTGAGCCGAGGATCCAGGCCGGTAAAGGGCTCATCCAACAGCAGCAACGGGCGTTTCTGACACACACAGCGAGCGAGCGCTGCCCTCTGGCGTTCACCACCAGAGACGTCAGCTGGTTTTCGAGAGCGAAGCGCACCCAACTGGGTTGCTTTGAGCGCCCCCTCGATCAGTTCGTAGTCGTCGTCGGTGAGTTTCAGGCCCGGGTGGCACCCCAATGCAATATTCTGATATATCGTGAGGTGGTTGAAGAGATTGTTCTCCTGAAACATCATTGTGACGGGTCGCACAGCAGGTGCCAGTGAATCTATGCGTTGCTCCTGGACAAAAATCCCCCCGTCGTCTGGTCTATCGAATCCTGCGATTAGCGAAAGCAGTGTGGATTTCCCAGCCCCGCTTGGTCCGATCAGGGCAATGCAGTCACCCCGCTCAGCCCGCAGGCAGACTTGTAACTGCCAGTCACCAAGGCGAAATTGAAGGTGCTCTATTTTCAGGAATGTCATCGCGACAGGCTGCGGTCCACGATCCAGAATAGCGCCACGCACATGACCGCGAGGATCAGCGCCGTGACGGCTGCTTCGTCGAAGCGATAGGCGCTCATGCGGTGATAGAGCATGACCGGTAAGGTGAGGTGGCCGGTGGTATCGAATAGCGCAGACACCCCCATGTCGCCGAAAGAAAGTGCCCCGCCGAGGGCTAGGGC
>DPVA01000156.1:0-182 GCA_003529705.1 Gammaproteobacteria bacterium
TGACGTGTCCAGTGTGTTTGCTCCGTTTTTTGGTATCCCAACGGCGACCCTGCCGGTGGTGGGACGAATCGCCCGGATGACCGGCGCTAAGGTGATTCCCGTATTCTGTGAACTTAGTGACCAGGGTCGGTATCACGTGACGCTCGGGAAGCCGTTGTCGGGGTTTCCAAGCGGTGATCCGC
>DPVA01000156.1:508-1931 GCA_003529705.1 Gammaproteobacteria bacterium
GGCGGATGCGACTGCCGTGAACGCCGCTTTTGAAGCATCTATTCGCACAGCTCCCGAACAGTACCTTTGGACCCTGAAGTGGTTTCGTACCAGGCCTCAAGGGGAGGAATCACCCTATGCAAGCTAAGCTGACGTCGTCGTGGTCTGGCGCAGTAAGACTTGCGTTGAACAACTCATGAACATTCTGCTGATCAAGCAGACCTCACTTGGCGATGTGGTGCATGCGACCGCGCCGATCCGATCTGTCAGGGTGGCGTATCCTGATGCATTGATTACGGTTCTGACTTCGACCACTGCAAGTGACATCCTGAGCAATCATCCGGATATTAATCACTTACTGACCTTCGACCGGTACCGTGTGAAGTCCGACTGGTGGCGACGTCCGGTTTGGACTCTGGGCCACTTTGTTGAGACTTTTTCGGCGGTACGCAGACCATATTTTGATCTGGCAATTGATCTGCAGGGCAGCTGGAAGACTGTCATCTTTCTGTGGGCAGCACGCGCCACGCGGCGCTATGTCAAGGGTCGGTGGTGGTTTGCGGAAGGCTTCCATCAGCCCATGGCGCACGCAATAGATGAAATGGGCGGGGTGCTGGAGTTGGCCGGGATCAAGTCATGCCACTCCTTGCCGATGCTAAGCGTTGACCCCCACGTTGCCGAAACGGTCTCCGGGATGCTCCCGAAATTGACCAGTTGTGAAAGACCCATTGCACTTTTGTGCCCCTTTACCCGATGGCCGACAAAAAACTGGCCGATATCTAAATTTGCCCTTTTGGCTGAACAGTTGGCGGAGGAGTTCCAGGTCATCTTCACCGGGAGTACCCGCGATCGTCTTCAGATCGACGAGGTAATTGCAGGGCACTCTCCAGTATCTGCTGTGAATCTGGCGGGACGGCTTTCTTTGACAGAGTTTTTCGCGCTGGCGGCGCGATCAGAGGTTGTGGTGACGGGCGATAGTTTGCCGATGCATGTTGCCTCAGCATTTGACCGACCATTGGTTTCTCTCTTTGGACCGACCAATGAGTTACTGGTGGGACCGAGAAACGATACGGCTAAGATACTGCGTGCCGCCGTTGACTGTCAGCGGTGTTACCGCAGACGCCGATGTCCTCGAGCCTGTATTGACAAGATTACGGTTGACGAGGTTCGCATGGCGGTCCGGAGCGTGCTCGAGCAGTAAGGCCTGCAGGATAGGTTTAACTTCGCCAAAAAGCCGGACTGAGCAATACCAGCAGTGTGAAGATTTCCAGCCTCCCCAGCAGCATAGTGACTGTAAGAATCCATTTGGCCTGAGGCTCAAGGCTGGCGTAGTTTTGTGCAACGTCGCCGAGGCCTGGGCCCAGATTATTCAGGCAGGCTGTTACTGCTGAGAATGCGGTGACGAGATCCGTGCCCGTGGCACTCATCGCGATAGATAACCCCA
>DPVA01000156.1:2262-2459 GCA_003529705.1 Gammaproteobacteria bacterium
ATAGCTCAGGATATAGAGGGCAAAAAATCCCCAGACGGCATTAATGACGTGATCGGGAACGGGCTTGTTGCCCAGCTTTACGGTAAAGATGGCACTAGGATGAATAAGTTGGTTGATTTCACGCCGACCCTGTTTGTAGAGCAGCACTAGTCGAATCACTTTCATGCCGCCGGCGGTCGATCCGGCACAGCCGCCGA
>DPVA01000156.1:2770-3223 GCA_003529705.1 Gammaproteobacteria bacterium
GGTCGATCCGGCACAGCCGCCGACAGCGCTCATGATGATCAACATCACCGGAAGAAATGAAGGCCACCAGTGGAAGCCAGTCGTGGTAAACCCCGTTGTCGTCCCTATCGAGACTACCTGAAAGATTCCGTGAATTAGGGTTTCGCCGACACCGGAATACGCCTCCCACAGGAAAAGTATGGCGAGCGTGATCAAAATTACTACTGACACGAAGCCGACAAAGGCACGTACCTCGGGGTCTCGGAGGTAAGCCCCCGGAGAACGCCCCCGAACAACCGTAAAATGCAACGCAAAATTCACCGCGGAGATCAGCATGAAGCAGATTGCGATGATCGCAATAGCAGGATTGTCAAAAAATCCGAGGCTGTTATCGTGAGTCGAAAATCCGCCTATAGCGACCGTCGAAAAAGCATGGGAGACGGCATCGAAGAAAGTCATGCCCGCAGTCCAGTC
>DPVA01000208.1:0-1317 GCA_003529705.1 Gammaproteobacteria bacterium
CGAGGCGCGTCGACGCTGCCCGGATCTTGTGTTTGTCCGCGGCAACATGGCGCTCTACAAGAAAGAGTCCGCCCGCATCTTCAAGATTTTCAGAGACTTTTCGCCCGTCGTGGAGCGCGTATCCCTGGACGAGGCTTTTATCGACCTCACCGGCAGTACTCGACTCATGGGTCCAGCGCAAAAGGTAGGAGAACAACTTCGCAGTAGGATCCGTGAAGTTTTGTCGCTCCCCGTCTCGGTAGGGATCGCGCCAGTCAAGATGGTCGCCAAGATTGCGAGCGCAGGGGCAAAGCCCGACGGCCTGCTTGAAGTTAAAGCGGGTGAAGTCGAAAACTTTCTTAAGGCCCTGCCGGTCAGCCGGATCTGGGGTGTGGGGCCCGTCGCGAAAGAAAAACTGGAAGCGCTGGGATTTGAGACGATCGGGGATGTCGCCAAGGCCGATGATGACACTCTGCGGGACTTGCTTGGTGAATGGGGGATCGAGATTGCGAGATTGGCGCGCGGTGACGATGTTCGTGAGGTAGAGCCCTATCGCGAAGCCGTCTCCTACAGTGAGGAACACACTTTCAGCAGAGACATTTCTGACTATCAGCAGCTCGAGCCACTGATCCGCGAACACGCGGAGTCTGTCGCCCGGCGTCTAAGACATGACCACGTACGCGCCCATACCGTCGTCCTGAAATTTAAATCTGCCAAGAGAACAGGGCCCGGTGTTCGAGGGTATCCCGTGTTTACCCGCCGGGTAACGCTGCCGCAACCCACTGATGATGGTCACACCATTGCCAGGCAGGCAACAGAACTTCTGTATCGATCCGGGCCTAAAGACGCGATCCGCCTGCTCGGGGTAGGCTGTACCGGACTGACGGCCGAGTCTGCTGATCAGTTGCCGTTATTTGGTGCCGAAAAAAAATCAAAGAGGGAGACCCTCAATCAGACACTCGACGAGATCACTCGGCGTTTCGGAAGAAAAGCGATCGGCGAACTACCGCACACCGCTCGTGAGCAGGTCGGCCTTTCGACGCAAGTTAAGCGAGGGGACGATCCTGAGGAGTAGAGGGTTCAAGGCCACACCAGGAAGCGACAAAAAGCGCGATCGTACCGGTCACACGCTTCAGCGACGCAAGGCTGACCCTTTCATCAAAGGCATGGATGTCCCGTGAAACAGGACCGTACACAAGGCACGGGCAATCGTCATAGAGCACGAATACTCGGCCATCGAGATACCCCGGGGTAACAAAAGACTCGAGGCTGGCTCCGAAACTCGCTGCATGCGCCTGCCCCAGCACCTGCTCAGCGTCGCTGCCTTCCTCCAGCACA
>DPVA01000208.1:1620-2487 GCA_003529705.1 Gammaproteobacteria bacterium
GCGTCGCTGCCTTCCTCCAGCACATAGCCACGGGCAAAAAATCCGTTGTACTCGACCTCAGGCGGGTTGTCGCGCAGAAAGGCATGCTCCCTTGCGTGTGTTGAAATGCATTCTTCGATCTCTTTAGCAGCGTCACGAGGATCGACACCAGGATAGATCGCCACCCTTACATCAAAAGTGCACCACGAGGGAACCGAGGAAGCCCAGTCACCGCCCACGATCTTTCCAATATTGAAATTGATCGGGTGTTCCAGCGACTCAAAGTAGCGATGCTCCGAGCGTGCATCATTCCACTCGCGCTCAAGCGCTTTAAGTGCGGGGATAATTGACACCGCGGCTTCGATCGCGTTCGCGCCCTGTCCAGCTTCACGCACATGAACCGGTCTACCGCGCACATGGACCCGAAACCAGATCACCCCGGTATTGGCCCGCACCAGCATGTTTTCCTCGGGTTCTGGAATCAGCGCAGCCTCAGCCCGATAGCCTCTCACCAATGCAGAGAGCGCTCCGTTGCCGGTGCACTCTTCTTCTGTGACGGACTGTATATGCACGCGAGCGGCGGGCTGCCAACCCAGGGTTTTAAGCGCATCCAATGCTGCAAGATTTGCGCAAAGGCCTGCTTTCATATCCGCACCGCCGCGGCCATAGAGCCAGTCCCCTTCGATCCAGGGCTCAAACGGTGGGCGGGTCCACATATCCGCCGGTCCCGTCGGCACCACATCCACATGGCCGTTCAGGATCAGGGACCGGCCCTTGGTCTCGACGGGCGTATGGGTCCCCACTACGTTCACGGCGTTGTCATAGTCGACTTTGACCGGAGAGAACCCCGGATGGCTTTCTATTTCGGCAATATCAATGGACCATTGA
>DPVA01000208.1:2798-4549 GCA_003529705.1 Gammaproteobacteria bacterium
TCGGCAATATCAATGGACCATTGATCCATTTCATAACCGCGTGATTCAAGCGCTTCGAAAAAACATGCCTGAGCCTGATGCTCTTTGCCCCGGGTCGAGTCGAGTGCCATCATCTGCTGAGTAAACGCCAGTTGCCGATCAAATCCCTGATCAACCGCACCCAATACCTGCTCGATCAGCTCCGGCGCCAGGTCTATCTCAGGCGGGCTCATCTTTTAAGGGTCCCGCAGGATCGCATGGGTTGAACAGGAGACGCAGCCGCCCCAGTAACTGACGGAGTCGTATGCTATCTCGATGGGTTCCACACCGCGTTTGGCGAGTTCGTCACACACCCGACCCATCCCGGCAGGGATGATGTAGCGTTTCTCATCGAGGCTGACGCCCACAGTGGCATACTCCCTCGCCTCTTCTTCGGTCAACTCGATAACATCCCAGTCGGCCAGCGGCGCTGGCAGCGGCTCTTTCAGTTCGTCGCGATACAACAGCAGGACGCCCTCGGCGACCAGAACCATCGTACCCAGAAGATGCAGGATGGTGCCATGCATCGGCATGGGGTGTACCTGATAACCAAAGGGTGCAATGTAGTCAGCGAACCAATCCGTTCCAGCACGGTTGGTGGCAATGTCGGACTCTCCCACGAACAAATGATTCTGATAGCAGATGATGTCACCGCCCTCAAGATATGGCCCTGGCCCGCCGCTGGATGGCGCAAAAGGCTGCACGGTTGGCATGATCACATGATGGGCTTCGGGATCCCCCGCGATGAGCGGTGCTACGATTTCCCGCAACGGGAAAACCTCTTTGCGTCGATAGGCTCTGCGGATGTTTACTTCCAAATAATGCTTGCCGACGGTATAGACAGGGTCCGCGGGATACAGCAGCGAAGCGCCAGGCTGCGCCTCTGCAAGGTATTGGCGCTCTTCCTCGCTGTACGGTCTCGGGCGATGAACCTTAACCCCATTGGCTTCGTAAAGCGCCGCAAGGCTATCCAACTGCTCTGCCGTTTTTTCCCAACGCTCCGGCATCGCCTTAGCGATATCGAGCGGCTGATCTCCACTTGCCTTGAGCGCCGCCTGCACCTCGTCGTTGTAATGATGCAGCGTTGGATTAAACGGTGGCAGGGCAAGCCCTTGCGCACTGCCCACAATCGCAGTTCGCAGTCTGCCAAAATCGGTGTAGGCACCAAACCCTTCACTCTGACTCATTCGCTTCCTCCTCGCGGTTGAGATTGCACTATAGCTTGTCGTTTGAAATCGGTTTTTGCAGCAACAGCGACAGCCCGTTGGTCATCCCTACTTCCCCAGCGCATTGCCGGTCCTATCTCAGCGTCTTCGCAAAACAGTTGGGAGATATTACTGCGGGAGCGCTCACTTGTCAGGATAGGAATAACGCCATAGTGTGCGACGTGGCGCTATTTAAACCTCGACAGAAATCAACAGTTTTCAAGAAGCCCGGAAAAGATCGTGCAGCAGGGGCCGGCTATCTGCACACCTTCATCAAGCATCTTGCAATTCATCTCACCCCCTTTTGGTGAAAGTTGCCGAGAAGTCAATTCCGCTCTGCCAAGCTTTGAGGTCCAATATGGCATCAGCGAACACTGGGCAACGCCGGATACTGGATCCTCCGGAACGCCATTGGCCGGTGCAAAAAACCGCAGGACGTAGTCCGATTCATGTCCACGCGCAGTAACCGCTATGGTAGGAAGATCCAGTGTCTCCAAGACGTCAAATTCCGGCTCGAGTGCCACCACC
>DPVA01000088.1 GCA_003529705.1 Gammaproteobacteria bacterium
ATCTCGCCCGCTGGCTGATGGATGCCGCGATCGAAGGGGGTTTTGAAATGCTAGCGCCCGCCAGAGTGTCCTGACCCATGCGCTTCGTAAGATGACGGAAAGAATTGTATATTTCAACGGAGAATTCCTGCCGGAATCCATGGTCTGTATTTCTTTCCGGGATCGAGGCTTTAACCTGGGTGACGCGGTATTCGACGCTGAGCGAACCTTTGCTGGAAAGATCTTTCGACTCTCGGCACACATCGACCGGCTGTACCGATCACTGGAAATGGTGTCCATTGATCCGGGACTGACGCCGCATGAGATGAAGGATATTACGCAGGAGGTGGTGGCACGCAATCTGCCTTTACTCGGGCCTGGAGAGGATTACTGGGTGATGCAGCGTGTCACACGCGGTCTCAACGTCGTTGGAGGCGAATTGTGGCAGAGTACTGGGCCGACCGTAATTGTCGAATGTACGCCCCTGCCGCTTCGAGCCCGTGCGCCCATGCTGCGCGATGGGCTCGACGTTTTCACTCCATCGCTCCGCCGGGTACCACCTGAGAGTCTTGACCCGAATATCAAGAGTCACAATTACCTTAATCTGGTCATGGCTGACCTGGAGGTCCGGGATCGATCCTCCCATGCGTGGGCAGTGTTGCTGGATACGCGTGGTTATGTTTCTGAAGGGATCGGGAGCAATGTTTTTTTCGTAAAAAATGGGGAGATACTGACCCCTAACGCAAAATTTGTGCTCCCGGGTGTAAGCCGTGCGGTTGTACTCGAGCTTGCAGCGGGCGAGGGGATTAGGGTTCATGAGACGGATATTTCGCCAGAGCAGGCACGCCACGCCGATGAAGCTTTCATTACTTCTACGAGTTTTTGCGTTTGCCCGGTACGCTCCTATGATGGAGTAAGCCTGGACGGTGACGGTATTCCCGGTCCGGTCACCCGCCAACTGAGCGATGCTTTCTCAAGGGAGGCGGGTTTCGACTTTGTAGGCCAGTACCTCGATGCCTTGAGCGCGTAGTCCGCATAGCTCCTTCGAGGGCCTATGAGTATTGCCTACGTTTTGACAGAACAGAGGCGGAAACCGAAAATACGGCAACGGCTGTCGTGTCGTACGGTTTTGGTCGGATTAACCGAAAGCCGGCGTGTGTGCGAGTCATCACCAGTTTAACCGGGAGAACTGTTTATGCAATCCACTCTTGTCCAGGAAGTCTGGCCTTTAGCGCGTGATTCGCGGCTAGCACAGGCCGTTCTCGTTGTGACTGGAACGCTTTTATTGGCGCTCTCGGCAAAAGTCCAGGTGCCTTTCTTTCCAGTGCCTGCGACAATGCAGACTTATGCGGTGTTGTTGTTGGGCATCGCTTACGGTCCACGCCTTGGGGTTGCGACCGGTGCCCTGTACTTGATCGAAGGGGCCCTGAGTCTTCCGGTGTTTGCCTCCGGGGGTGGCGTTCAATACCTAACAGGCCCTACAGCGGGCTATCTTTTCGGGTTCATCTTGGCGATGGGAGTAACAGGACTACTGGCCGAGCGAGGCTGGAGCCGTTCGCTGCCAGGTCTGTTGGCGATAATACTTGCTGGGGAAATCCTGATTTTCGTGCCAGGTGTAATTTGGTTAGGGTTAGTGACTGGTAGCGGGATTGAAAAGGCAATCGACCTAGGATTGACACCTTTCATACTCGTAGAAACTTTCAAGGCCGGTCTGGTGGTTGTCACTATACCTCTGGCATGGCGATTTTCCAGTCGCTAAATACGACTGAACTGTTAAAATACAGGAGAGACCATGAGAGAGTATCTGCACATTCAGCTGGCAGACCAGAAGGTAGAACGGCAGACTTTTACCGGTGAGCAGATTGCCCGGTCAGGGCGTTATTTCATCGCTCGCGAACTTGTGGCTTGTGGTGCCGCCAAGGTCGAGCCGCTGTCAGAAGATAATCCGCTGATTTTCTCGGTTGGGCCTTTTGCAGGAACCAATTTTTCCAATGCCAATCGGGTCAGTGTCGGTTGCCGTAGCCCGCTGACCGGCGGTATCAAAGAAGCGAATGCCGGCGGTACCTTTGGCTTTGCCCTTGGGCAGTTAGGCCTTTCAGGCATGACGCTGCACGGCGCCGCCAGTGATTGGACGGTTATGCATATTTCACGCGAGGGCGAGGTCAGTTTTTCATCTGCCGCCAATCTAATGGGGCTTTCGAATTTCGAATGCGCTGCAAAACTGCATGAGCAGTTCGGTAACAAGATCAGTCTTGGTATCTGCGGGCCGGTAGGAGAGTACCTCGGTCTGTTGTCGGGTATCTCATTTAGTGATACCGATCATCGGCCGTCGAGACTTGCCGCGCGGGGCGGGGTAGGTGCGGTTATGGGTGCCAAAAAAGTAAAGGCAATCGTTTTGGACCTTAACAAGATGCCGAAACTGCATGACCGGAAGAAGGTCATTGGCGCGGTCAAGCAGTACAACGCATTTCTCAAGGAAGACGAGATCGCACAGAACATGAAGACCTTTGGGACTGCGCTGATGGCGGATACCCAGAATTACCTTGGTGGACTGCCGGTCAGGAATTTCACGACCGGCCAGTTGGTGGATCCCGATCAGGAGACAATGCGCATGGGTGGCGAGTTTATCCGCGAACAGAACCTGGAACGCGGCGGCGAAACCGCACACGCCTGTATGCCCGGGTGCACGATCGAGTGCAGCAATGTCTATGTCGATAAGGACGGCAACGAAGTAACGTCCCCTGTTGAATACGAAACACTGGGATTGATGGGCACCAACTGTGGCTTGAAAGATCCCGATGCCCTAGCCCGGGTGAATTTCATTGCAAACGATTTGGGGGTAGACACCATAGAAACAGGTGCCATGATCGCGGTACTGATGGATGCTGGTCTGGGTAAATTTGGCGATGTTGGGTTTATGGAGGAAGTACTCGAAGAGATTAGGAAGGGCTCTGAGAACGGAAGACTGTGGGCGCAGGGAACTGGACGGGTTGGGGCACACTACCAACTCGAGAGAGTCCCCGTGATTAAGCAACAGGCGATCAGCGCCTATGACCCACGTGTTGTCGAGGCGACAGGGATAACCATGATGGTAACTGCGCAGGGTGCCGACCACACAGCTGGCAATGTACCGAAGTTGGACTGTACTAATATGACTGTCGATGAGGTTGTCGCTGCTAGTTTGGAATCTCAGTTAGTAATGGCCAGTTCAGATTCTCTGGGGTTATGTATATTTGGTCGCGGGGTAACGGATACCAACGTCGAGTTTGTAGTCAACGCTATTAATGACGCACATGGTACGGAATTGACAGAAGAGTTTTATACTGAATTGGGTAAAGAAACACTCGCCCTGGAGTATCAATTTAACCGCGATGCTGGATTTACCGACGCCGATGACGAATTACCGGAATTTTTCTATACTGAGCCGTTGGCCCCAACCGGAAAGGTGGCACGTTTCCATGCACCTGAGGTTAATCGGTCACTGGGTTACTAGTAAAGAACGGACTGGATACAAGCCAGGGTTCGTTACTAAATACCCACGATGGGTTGT
>DPVA01000137.1 GCA_003529705.1 Gammaproteobacteria bacterium
GGATGCACCATGTCACCCTGAATCGGTCCCGGGCGGACAATAGCCACTTCAATGACCAGATCATAGAAGCAGCGCGGCCGCAGGCGCGGCAGCATGGCCATTTGTGCGCGTGATTCAATCTGGAAGACGCCCACCGTATCGGCATTACTGATCATCCGGTAAACCTGTGAATCCTCTGCTGGCACGGTGGCCATAGTCATCCGAACGCCCCGGTACTCGTGCATGAGATCAAACGCACGGTGAATCGCGCTCAGCATACCCAGCGCCAGGCAGTCGACTTTAAGTAGCCCGAGAATGTCGATATCAGTTTTATCCCACTGAATGACGGTCCGCTTCGACATGGACGCATTTTCGATAGGGACCAGATCGCATAGGGGTTCATGGGAAATCACAAAGCCACCGGAATGCTGTGACAGGTGGCGGGGAAAACCAATTAGCTGCTGAACGAGTTTTAGTACCTGAAAGAGTAGAGGGGCTTTTGGATCAAGACCGATTTCCCGTACCCGCTCTGGAATGACCTGACTGTTTTGCCACCAGATACGGTCTCCGGCGAGGCGTTCAATCTGGTCTTGCGACAGCTCCAGTGCCCGCCCGACGTCGCGTACCGCACTGCGTGACCTATAGGTGATCACCGCGCTGGTCAGGGCCGCCCGGTGCCGGCCATAACGCTGGTAGACATATTGCATGACCTCCTCGCGCCGCTCATGTTCAAAGTCCACATCAATATCTGGTGGCTCGTTACGCTCACGGGAGACGAAGCGTTCAAACAGGATCTCCATATGGGTCGGGTCGACTTCGGTGATCCCCAGCGCAAAGCACACCGCTGAGTTTGCCGCTGATCCCCGACCCTGACAGAGAATGCCCCGGGACTTTGCAAAGCAGACTATGTCGTAGACTGTCAGGAAGTAACCTTCATAACGAAGCTCGGCAATCAGGCTGAGTTCATGCGTGATCTGGCGGGCTACTTTTTCGACCGGCCCGTCCGGCCAACGCCTGCGAATACCTGAGTCGACCAGTTGGCGAAGATACTGTGTGGGGCTGAGATCGTCCGGGACCTGCTCGCAGGGATAGTGATAACGCAGTTCATCCAGTGAGAAACCGCATCGATCTGCAATCTTGATGCTCTCATCAAGGAGGGGGCGTGGATAAATTCGCTCCAGGATGGTTTGGGTTCTGAGATGACGTTCCGCGTTGGGCGCAAGTGTGTCCCTGATGGCGGTTATAGGTTTTTGGTGCTGTATTGCCGAGAGCGTGTCCTGCAGGGGCTGACGCGCCCGGATGTGCATGTGCACATTACCAGCAGCAACCAGGGGTACGCCGGACCTTTTTGACAATTTCTGCAGAGATTGTGAATGGATATGGTCATTGCCATAACCAGGTTGCTCAAGCGCGAGCCAGACCCTGCCGGCCATCAGTTTCTGCATTCGCCGGGTGTGCCGGAAAAGTGCGCGGTATCGTGATATCAGTATGGCTTCTGATGCCGGTGTAGGATCACTCGCGATGAGTGCAAGACAGTTCTGCATAGAATCTGTGCAGAGATCACTGTTTTTAAGGTGGTATTGCCCCTTCGCTGCACGCCCCCGGGCGGTGGTAATCAATCGTGTCAACTGGCGGTAACCTTCCCGGTTCATGACCAGTAGAACTATTCTGTCGCCATTCTCCAGAATGAACTCACTGCCAATGATGAGGTGAAGGCCCAGTTCACGGGCGGCGGTATGCGCCCTGACGACTCCGGCAACACTGCATTCGTCGGTTATTGCAAGTGCGCGGTACCCAAGCTCAAAAGCCCTTTGGACCAGTTCGCCAGGATGCGAGGCGCCCCTTAAAAAGGTGAAATTGGATATGCAGTGCAGTTCGGCATAGCCGGACATCTTGGGATTCCAGTATACTGTATAAATATACAGTATACTGGAATCAATTTAAAAAAGGTATCCGCTACGTCGCTCAGGGCTCACGTTGGGCCATCGCAATAAACCCAACTGCTAACAGTGAAAGGATCCCAGAGAACCCGAAACTCGCCACGAGGCTGAAGTCACCGATCAGACCGGCAAAAACCGCCCCAAGCGCTCCGACCCCGTCTAGCACTACAAAAACAAAACCCATCGACGTCCCCTCGTGTTTGCTTGAATAGTCTACGGCCATGGCGAGGACGCCGGAACGGATTGCGACGAGCGCTGCCATGGCGCACGCCAGTATCCCGATGGTGCCCAGCGGGGTATCAAGAAAGAGAACGGATCCCGACAGAATTGCTGCCAGGACCGAGCAGGAGGCGAAAATCCCGAATCGACCGCGTCGGTCTGAAAGTCGTCCCACCAATGGTTGACCGATCGATCCTGCCAGCATCGCAAGAGCAAATGCTACACCAGTTTCGGCAGAGCTAAAGCCGAAAGCGCGTTGTGAATAAAATGGCATCATAGTCATCAATGCGATCAGTGCCATGTTATAGGTCGCGATCCCGCCCACCAGAAGTAAGCCCTTCCGGCTTCGCCACTGATGGATAAACGCGAGGAGGTCGCTTCGGGTCAGGGCAGTACTGATGTGTCTTGAAGGAATCCGACGAACCAGGAAAAAGAAGACGGTTCCCATGAATGCGGCAGGCAGTACCGAGAGTCGGAGGACCTGCTGCCAGTCGAGAATGGCTAGGAGAAAACCCACCATGAGAGGTGAGAAGACTTCGGCAAGTGTTCCTCCAATGGCATGGACCCCAAGGGCTTGGCCTCGCTGATTTGGCATTTGTCGGACAAGCATCCCGGTAGCCACTGGGTGCCACGCCGCGTCCCCCATGCCGCCGATGGCGAGCAGGATTGCAAGCGACCAGAAACCGGGCGCTTCGGATGCTAAAAGGTAGCCTAACGTAACCCACCAGAAAGTGCCCAGCAGCAGAGCGCCCTGAGAGCGAACACGATCCGCAAGAATCCCTGCCGGAAAGTAAGCAAGCGAAGCACCGATCGAATGGATCGTGAGCAGAAGGCCTATTTCCGACGGTTTAAGTTCAAACGCAAGACCAATGGCGGGCGCTAGAAGCCAGATGGCCGCCGAGGCCCAGTCGTTGGAGAGGTGGCCAAGCACGCAAACGCTCTGCAGCGACTTCAGTCCAAGCAGTCGATCCTGGTGAGGTTGTGTCTGGCTTTCGGGATTTACGACAGTCATTGTGTCAGAATCGAGTCTATTAAATTCAACCAGATATCGAGATTGCCATGGATGCTGTTGTGCGCCCCGAAACCCATCTTCCCGTCTATGCGTCCCCGGAGGAGGTGGTTGCCAATCTGGAGCCGAGTTACCCGGTGTTTTGTGTCCGCCGCCACCATATCAGAGCTGTGGCGAAACAGTTTCGGGAAGGATTTCCCGGAGACGTTCTTTACGCGGTGAAGTGTAACCCTGAACCGCATATGCTCAAGACCCTTTTTGATGCGGGGATCCGGCATTTCGACACGGCATCTCTCGCCGAGGTTGCTCGCGTGGCAGAACAGTTGCCCGGGGCGACCAGTTATTTTATGCACCCCGTGAAAAGTCGGGCAGCGATTCGCTCGGCATACGAGGTCTACGGGGTGCGCCACTATGTGGTCGATCATGCGACCGAGCTCGAAAAGATTGCCGAGACCATTCCCAGAGGACGTGAGACGGTGATCGTGGTCCGGGTGGCGATTCATTACGAAGGTGCAGTTTACGAACTTTCCAGTAAGTTTGGCGCCCCGGTCGCTGAAGCGATCGCGCTTGGAAAATCAGCGCTTGCTTTGGGCTACCGATATGGTGTCGCGTTTCATGTGGGTTCTCAGTGCCTTGATGGCGAGGGATTTGTGGAGGGCCTGCAACTAGCAGATGAGGTAACCCGAGGTATCGGGGCTGATCCAGCCTGCATTGATGTGGGTGGCGGGTTTCCCGGGGAATACATGAACTCTAGGGGTCAGGAAATGGAAAGCTATTTCTCCGCCATTCGGGCTGGCCTTTCTGATCTTTCCTTACCGGGGGACTGCAGCATCATGTGTGAACCGGGCAGGGCGCTCTGCGTGGATGGGGAATCCCTGATTACGCAGGTGCATCTGCGCAAGGCGGACGCGCTTTATCTCAACGACGGGATGTACGGCAGTTTTATCGAGGAAAAATACAACCTGCATCTGCCAGTGCGGCCCGTAGCGATGCGGGGTTTCTCGGAGGCGCATCAAGAGTACACGCTCTACGGCCCAACTTGTGATTCGCTTGACATTTTTCCGCGCACGGTCCGCCTTCCAGAAGACCTCAAGGAAGGGGACTGGTTAGAGTTTGACCGCATCGGCGCTTATGGCGCGGCCTGCCGTACCCATTTCAATGGCTTTTTCCCCGATACCTTCGTTGACGTGACGAGCAACTTCGGGGAGTCCTGACGGGCCCGACAAGGCTGCCGGCGGTATACAATGCGGCCCTTCGCACAGCGCCCGAAACCCTGGCGCTGACTAGAGTAGGAGCGTCATGAATCACGTAATAAGAGTCAGCGACACCGGTGGTCCCCAGGTCATGCGATGGGAGTCCGTTGAGGTCCCAAACCCCGGCCCATCGGAGATCCTGCTGCGCCATACTGCGGTCGGGCTCAACTACATCGATGTCTATTTCAGAAGCGGCGTATATCCCGCGCCGCAATTGCCGTTCACACCAGGGCTTGAAGGGGCGGGCGTGGTCGAAGCCGTGGGAGAAGCAGTTATAGATCTTACCCCCGGAGACCGAGTAGGTTATGCGACCCAGCCGCTGGGTGCATATTCAGAAGTCCGCTTGATGTCAGCAGATCGGGTAGTACGTCTGCCGGAGGAGATTGATGACCGGGTCGCGGCTGCCATGATGCTAAAGGGCATGACGGTGCAATATCTACTGCGAAGCACCGTCGCACTAAAAGCGGGGGACACCATATTGTTCCACGCCGCCGCAGGCGGCGTTGGCCTGATTGCTTGTCAATGGGCAAAACATCTTGGGGTGACCATGATCGGCACCGTCGGTTCGGAGGAAAAGGCGGCGCTCGCCCGCGCACATGGTTGCACCCATACAGTTCTCTATAACGAGGAAAACTTTGTCGACAGGGTTCGGGAGCTTACTGGCGGCAACGGTGTTGACGTGGTTTATGATTCGGTAGGCCGCGATACCTTTCATCAAAGTCTGGACTGTCTCAGAATTCGCGGCACCCTGGTTCTTTTCGGTCAAAGTTCTGGGAAAGTGGATCCGTTTGATCCTGCGCTACTGTCAGGGAAAGGCTCCCTTTTCCTGACACGCCCGACGCTGTTCAACTACACCGCGAGCCGCGAAGATCTTCTAAACTGTGCAGCGGAACTTTTCGATGTGCTGCAAAGTGGCGCGGTCAAGGCAGACATTAATCAGGAATATCCCCTCTCGGAGGCACAACGAGCACACGAAGATCTTGAAGGTCGAAGAACTACGGGCGCTACGCTCCTGCTTCCCTAGGCAGCCGCGATTCTGAGGTAAAGTCAAACCATGAAGCTGCCAGACGCAATTCACTAAGTCGCCCGGGGCGAGCACCTTAGCCACAAGGCGATGGGTCAGGTGATGCGTATCATAATGAGCGGGGATGCAACACCCGCACAGATCGGGGCCGTGCTGACAGCGCTACATATAAAAGGCGAAACCGTTGAGGAATTGACTGGCGCGGCAGTGGTGATGCGTGAGTTTGCCGCCAAGGTGAACGTTAAGGCTGAGCAGGTGGCCGATTCAGTCGGGACAGGAGGGGACGGCGCGAGCCTCTTTAACGTTTCAACTGCGTCAGCGCTGGTCGCCTGTGCGGCTGGCGCGGTGATGGCTAAACATGGCAATCGGGCGGCCACTGGTAAGTCAGGAAGCGCCGACGTACTCGAAGCGGCCGGTGTCAACATCACGCTTACCCCTGGGCAAGTCGCTCAAACTATCGATGCCGTCGGCATCGGGTTTATGTTTGCACCCACCCATCACGGCGCTACACGGCACGCGGTGGGTCCCAGACGAGAAATTGGGGTTCGGACACTGTTCAACCTCCTAGGACCCCTGACCAATCCGGCCGGTGCGCGGTGGCAGTTGGTTGGGGTTTTTGATCGGGCTTGGGTCCAACCGCTAGCGGAGGCATTTAGTAATCTGGGCAGCGTGCATACGCTAGTGGTCTGTGCTGAGGATGGCCTTGACGAGATCAGTATTGCATCAGACACCCACGTCGCGGAACTGCGCGATGGCGGTATTAGGAATTACATAATCACGCCCGAGGAGTTTGGTATTGCACGTCAATCGTTGGATTCCCTGGTAGTTGCAGATGCCCAGGAGAGTCTTCAGATTATCAGCAATGTGCTTAACGGTGCACCTGGGCCAGCGAGTGATATGGTGGCGCTAAACGCAGGGGCGACGATCTATGCAGCGGACCTTTCAGAGTCACTGGAAGCGGGCATTGAGCAGGCGACGGAAATCCTCAGGAGTGGGGCGGGCGCCGCCAAGTTGGAGGAACTTTGCGGCTATACCCAGCGGTTTACCGACGACGGCTAACGAGGGCGCAAAGACGGTGCAGATTATTTTTGTACAGGTTAAGTGCGAACTGGGCCAGGCCTATCAGGTGACGCAGTGACTGGTAGATGTAGCCGGCGCCTCCGAGGCGTTTCCAATCTGGGGGCCTTACGGCCTCCTTGGCGAAAGCTATGTCAGTGACGGCGAAGATGTCGGCCACTCCGTGAACCAGCGTGTGCGGGCGCTCGCGGGCATCCGGGATAACCAAACCATTATTGCCTTCAACGCATTTAGCTGAATAAGTGCGGTCTGGTGCAAGCAGACAGAAAATAAAAAGGCCGGCTTGGCCGGCCTTTTTGCTGGAACCCGGACTGAGGTTATTGAGACTTGGCCACCATGTGATCGACTGCAGCCTCAACTTCTCGATCAGAAAGGGCCATGTTGCCGCCCTTGGCTGGCATCACGCCAGCTTTACCCTGAAATCCCTGAATCGCATGGGTGTAGAGTGTGTCCGCTCCCTGGGCGATTCGATCCGCCCAACCGGCAACATCCCCGACCCTTGGAGCCCCGGCAATACCAGCTGCATGACAAGCCATGCAGGCACTCTGGTAGACGCCGACCCCATCGATGGCCACGGCGGCAATCTGAACAGCCTCGACCGGTTCAGCATTATCCCCGTCTACATTGATTTGACCAACGGGCTGCAGCGTATTGTTGTTAGCTGTTTCTGCCATGGCATTGCGCTCATCACGAACACGGTCGTTGATTGTTCCCGCGTTAAGATTCCCGAGAAAAATCAAAACGAGTGTCAAGACAACACCCAGCACGAGGAAAATAGAAAAATTCTTGATAAACTTTTGATCACTCATGCCGCTTTCCATGCCGGGGCCCTCCGTGAAGCAATTCAGAAAAGTGTTGAATCGAGTGGGAAATTTGGATGCCCGGATTATACTGAAAAAGCTCTGTAAAAGCGTGTTGATCATGTCGGCTGGTAGGGCATTTCAAAACCAGGCCGGCTGCTGATGACACTCGAAACCAGGGTTTTGGGGATGGGCAGGAGCGTCTTTCGCTTGCCCTCAGAACTGGCGTTGCTCCATCAAGAAGTCGGGGTAGGCGAATACATCCAGGTTCAGTTGTCTCCAAGGGCATCGCAGGCCTGGTGCGCCCAGCGGGCACGTGATCTCATGGTCGGCGCCGGGTTTCAATTGGAGGGTAGATGTACTTTCCAAAATGAGCGTGCGACCATGCTCGTCGAGCGGATTCGGAGTTTGTCGGATTCGGTAGGATCGGGGTTGCAGGTACTAATAGTGGGACTGAACCCGAGCCCGTATTCGGCGGACTCAGGAATTCCCTACGGCCGTCCGGGCAACCGATTTTGGCCCGCGGCACTTGCCTCAGGGCTGGTGACTACAGACCGCGATGTACATCATGCTCTTTCTTCACATAATTTGGGATTCACCGACCTTGTGCGCAGGACAACCAAAAGGGCGGATGAGGTGAGCCGAGGCGAATTTGAATTAGGATTTGGCAGGGTCTCGCGACTGATTGAGTGGCTGACGCCGGGGATCGTGTGTTTTGTGGGCCTGAGCGCCTGGCGGACTGTGGTGAACAGAAAAGCCGTACCAGGACTTCAGACACAACAGATCGGAAGCTCACAGGTTTACGTGATGCCGCATACCAGTGGGCTAAATGCGCACGCCCGTCTTGAGGACCTCACAGAGCATCTAGCCACGGTTAAGAAGCTTGTCGGGAAATGAAACGCATTGATGCTATCGAAATAGGACGCAGGCTGTAATGATCGGAATCAAAACCTACAAAGCCTCATTGACCGTGGAAATAATGACCTCGACCGGTGAGCAGTTCGAAGAGAGTGTTGATATCGTACTGACTGCGGACAGCAAAGAAGAAGCGGAAATGCGCCTCAAGAATGTTCGCGCATCGGTCGAAGTGAACGATGTTCGGATCACCTCAGTGCATCACGTGGGTCGCGCGGTAAAGCCCGCTTAGTCCAAGGGCTTAATAGCAGGAGACAAAGGGTCGTCCGGTGAAAAAGTTCATAGAGCGCAGGACAAGCCCGCCAAGCGCAGGCACCGTGTCAGGTGCACTACTCCTCGCTGCGGTCATATTCATGACGGGCTGCGCTAAACCGAAGCCGTGCGCCTGCGAATTACCGCGCGCCTGCTGTCGGGGATTGGTTCCGCAGTGCGCTGCATGCGAAGAAGGCTTGACGCTCGACGAATGGTTTAAGAAGACCTGTCCTGATGGGGAGACCGATGCACATTATGGCGGTTGGGATGAGAAAACCCAGAGAGTGGTCTGGATCTGTGGCGACGGTAATCGGCAAAAGATTCAGATCTCAGAATAGCGTCTAAACCTGAGATGCCTGTGTAGAATATCGCGATTCCAGGAATCAGCAACGCGCCCGTAGCTCAGCTGGATA
>DPVA01000145.1:0-5058 GCA_003529705.1 Gammaproteobacteria bacterium
CCTCGAATACTTCAATACGCTCGAGACTCAGTACCTCGGCCACAGCTCCAACCACATCTTCATTGATCCAACCATGTTCTGCCTGGGCATAACGCAGCGCTGATTTCACCGCTGCCCGGCGCGTAGGGTATTTGCCAGCTTCCGTCTCGATCTTCTGCAGGATCGACTCCGAAAGAATCCCACCCGACGCGGTCGTCACCTGTCGACCTCCCCGAATACGATGTCCTGTGTTCCAATAATCGCGACGACATCCGCCAACATATGGCCTCGGGCCATCTCGTCTAAAGATGCAAGATGGGCAAAGCCGGGCGCTCGAATCTTCAAGCGGTAAGGCTTGTTGGCACCATCCGAGACGATATAAATGCCGAACTCCCCTTTTGGCGCTTCGACGGCCTGATACACTTGGCCGGGAGGCGTACTGTAACCCTCGGTAAACAGCTTGAAATGATGAATGAGGGACTCCATGTCGTCTTTCATATTGCCCCGCTCAGGCGGTGCGAGTTTGTGATCGTCGATCATCACCGGGCCCGGGTGTTGGCGCAGCCAATTGATGCACTGACGAATAACGTGGTTGGACTGTCGCATCTCCTCAACTCTGACCAGATACCGGTCATAGCAATCACCCGTCATGCCTACCGGGATATCAAACTCAAGTTCTGGGTAGACCTCGTAGGGTTGTTTACGTCGAAGATCCCATTCCACACCCGAGCCTCTTAACATCGGACCAGTAAAACCCAACTGCATCGCCCGTTCCGGGCTGACAACACCAATATCAACCGTTCTCTGTTTCCAAATACGGTTGTCGGTCAGGAGGTTTTCGTATTCATCTACGCACCCGGGAAAACGTTCGACAAAGGACTCTATGAAGTCCAGCACAGAGCCCTCCCGATTGATATTCTTTGCCCGAACCTCATCTTCTGAATGCACCCTGGAGGCTTCATATTGAGGCATCTGTTCAGGCAGGTCCCGATACACCCCGCCCGGGCGGAAATAGGCTGCATGTAATCGTGCCCCGGAGGTGGCCTCGTACACATCACATAGATCCTCACGCTCACGGAAGGCGTAGAGAAACACGGCCATCGCTCCGATATCCAATCCGTGGGCAGCAATCCACAGCAGGTGATTACGGATCCGGGTAATCTCTGAGAACATAACCCTGATATATCGAGCCCGAATTGGGGGCACAACGCCGAGCAGCTTTTCTATTGCAAGAACATAAGCGTGCTCGTTACACATCATCGATACATAATCGAGACGATCCATGTAGCCGATGTTGTGGTTATAAGGCTTGCTTTCGGCGAGTTTTTCGGTACCCCGATGCAAAAGGCCTATGTGTGGATCAATCCGCTCTACCACCTCCCCATCCATCTCCATCACCAGACGGAGCACCCCGTGCGCTGCTGGGTGCTGCGGGCCGAAGTTCATCGTGTAGTTGCGTATCTCACTCATTCGACAGACTCATGCCGAATGACACGGGGGACGGTTACTCTCGGGTCAATAGAGACTGGCTCATAAACAACACGCCCTTTTTTCTCATCAAAACGCATCTCAACATGCCCGCTGAGCGGGAAGTCCTTGCGCATCGGATACCCAATGAAGCCGTAGTCCGTGAGCAGTCGCCGAAGATCAGGATGACCCTCAAAGAGGATGCCAAAAAGGTCAAATGCCTCTCTTTCGTACCAGTCGGCGCAAGCCCAGATAGGCACCACGCTCCTTATGCGGGGGTTGTCCTCTGGCAGGTAAACCACCACCCGGAGTCGTTCGTTTCGGCTAACAGACAACAGGTGATAAACAACGGCAAAGCGTTCCGGGTGACTGATGGATGACGCCATATCTTCACCGTAATCGACCCCGCACAAATCCATCATTTGTTCGAAACAAGTGACGGGATCGTCTCGCAGGGCTCGCAACAAACCATAGGCCTCTGGAAGTTCAACGATTACAGTCTGCTCGCCATAGGCCGAGGACACCGTCGCGCCGAAAGCTGCTAACCACCCCGAAAGATGATCATCTCCGAGGGGGTGAGCTTTATCCGAATCCAGATGGTCAGCGGGCGATGGTGTCGTCACGCTTGATCTTCTTTTGCAGCTGAATGATGCCGTACATCAAGGCTTCCGGCGTCGGTGGGCAACCCGGTATATAGACATCCACCGGGACAATGCGGTCACATCCGCGAACTACGGAATACGAATAGTGGTAGTACCCGCCCCCGTTCGCACATGACCCCATTGAGATCACCCAACGGGGCTCTGGCATCTGGTCATAAACCCTACGCAGGGCGGGCGCCATTTTGTTGGTCAGTGTACCAGCCACAATCATCACGTCAGATTGTCTTGGACTGGGTCTGAAAATCATGCCGAACCGATCGAGGTCATAGCGCGACGCCCCGGCGTGCATCATTTCGACCGCGCAACAGGCGAGACCAAAAGTCATTGGCCACATCGACCCGGTCCTCGCCCAGTTAATCAGGTCGTCAAGCCGGGCGGTTGCCCACCCTTGCGACATCGCTCCTTCAAGCGCCATAGATTATCACTCCCATTCCAGGGCACCTTTCATCCACTCATAGATGAAGCCCACAACGAGGACACCTAGAAAAATCATCATCGCCCAAAAGCCAAAGACGCCAATCTCATCCAGGACAATCGCCCATGGGAATAAAAAGGCAATCTCAAGATCAAAAATAATGAACAGGATCGCCACAAGGTAGTAGCGAACGTCAAACTTCATCCGCGCGTCTTCAAACGCCTCAAAACCACACTCGTACGCTGAGAGCTTAGCGGGATATGGGTTACGCGGACTCAATACCCGCCCGGCCGCTAGTGCGACCACGCCAATGACTATTCCGGTCAGCAGGAACAGCAGTACGGGAAGATAATTTGCGAGCACTCGACTGAGGAAGATCCGTTTGTAACAGCCGAAAAAAGGGATGACCTGATTCTAGTCCTCCCCATGTAGACGGTCAATCAACAGGCCTTATCAAACGGGCTCCGGCATTGGATTGTTTGCACTCCATTTCAGGCTGACCTCGACCCGCTCCAATACGACATCCCTAGGAAGTCCCACCGAGCTAAGCTCAATCACTACCCAGGGATCATTACCCTTGATCTCGAGGAGCGCCCCGTTGGCTTGTGCCACGATGCCCAACTGGTGCGTCTTCCCGGTCTCGCACCCCGTCAGCGCGGGCATCAGGTCAATGCCACTCGTATTGGTGCCGGTATACGCGTGAATTGACTCCACGATGACCACTTGCCCAGCCCCTTTAGGCTCGTGATCTGACGGATCGAAACGCAGGAGCACATTTGAGTCTGCGGGCTCCGGCAGAAAAAAAACCAGGGTTTGCCTGCCTTCAATAGGACACGACACCACACACTTCCGCTCCTCGGAAAAGTCTTCTGCCTCACAAGCCCAATAAATTGCGGGGAAAGTGACTCGACCGGAGAAATCGCTCTGACGTTCGGGAGCTCCCTTTAGCTGGCTAAGTACTTCCTGCTTGATCCCGTCCCTATGCGCCCACACCTCCATCCGCGGCAGGCTCTCAAGGTCAGTCTGGGCAAAGTGGAAGAACTGATCAAGAACAGATTCAGCCCATCCCTGCGCATCACGACTTGATTCCGTATCCTTGGCATCCGGCCAAGGAAAAGGTTCGGCCAAAATCTCTCCCGCGTCATCGACCAACAGTGCACTGGCCGAGGGCAAGTTGCCAATTCCGATTGTGCTCGACAGATGCTCAAATAAAAGCCTTGAGAAACTCCGCCGATCACGGCCCGCCACTGCGTATCGCAGCCAGTACTGAAAAAGTGACTCACCCTGGGGCAAGGTGAAGCCTTTATCTGCGGATGGGCCATCAGGAAAAAGTGTGGCGGTACTGGCTCCCTGGGCTACGCAGATTCCCCGAGGGATGCCTATCGCAGGTTCTTCAAACACAATCCAGTCATGCGCCATCATGCCCCCCAGCGGCTCTTCCGTAACCGACAGCACAATCCCAAAGGAGTCTGCACAGGATGGAAGCAAACCAGATCGGTACAAAGCATTCTGCTGAAATCTTGCCGGGGCAGATGATGGGATAACAGTCGTCCGATTTACCGAGACATGCCTTCCCCAAATCACGTTAACCCCGGGCGCCTCCACGCCGCTGTCACTGATGACGGCTTTCGGTAATTTATAGTCCGGGAGCGGGAAGAAGAATCGGTACTTCACATCAAGCTCATTGAAGAGACTTTCCCACTCCGTCCTGTCAAAAGTACGAATTCCGTCCTGTGAACCTGCTGTCACCGGGTACCCCGCGATCCCCGACCAGGAGGTGCCGAGGTGATCCTCAGCCCAACCCGACAGGTACTTTGCGCCCAACCGGTTTTCAATTGCGATGATCAACTGGCCGCCTGGTGAAAGCGCACGTATCGCCTTACTAAGCATCTGGACAACCGCCTCCCTCGCCGATAAGTCGGCAGGCGCAAAACGTTGCGCATATTCGAGAACCCCGATGAAGAGTGCCAGATCATACTGATGATCGGGAAGATTCAGCTGGTGAAAGTCCGCATTAATAATTGAAACCTGGTCCAGATCGGTGCAGCGTTTTCGCGCAAGTGCGGCCCGGGCAGAACTTCCTTCGACCGCGTCAACCCGGAGCCCCATGTCTCCGAGGTAACGCGTGATCGCACCACAGCCTGCCCCGATCTCAAGCACCTGCGCCGAGTTTGAAAGGTTCAGGCCCCGGAGAAGGTTTGCCCGCAGGGGCGAAAGGTGATATTCCTGCGCCCAACTGTCATACGGCGGTCCTAATTCCGGAGAATCCCAAGAGAGGTCGTTAACCTCATCTAATGCCTTGCGCAGGCCAGCCTCCTCTTGTAGGCCATCGCTATATTCCAACTCATAGGCCTCGGTCTCGTGTCGCCAGACATCTTCCTGACAGACCAGGTGATTGACAGCTTTCAGAATCGGCGGGCATTTCGTGTCGTCAGAGCGCATCGGTATCGCCCCCGGGTATCTCACGGATATAGGCCGGGAGCAGAATGATTTCTCCCGGTAACCTCTGACCTTGGTGCCGAAGGCCGGACTCGA
>DPVA01000145.1:5429-11909 GCA_003529705.1 Gammaproteobacteria bacterium
CCAGTTCCACCACTTCGGCAATATCAATATGCTGAAATAACAGCATGGATTTTCTGTTCTGCAGTTTGTCCATTTTGTTTCCAGAAAAACGTCTTACGCCCTTACCTTTATTGATTGCGAGGAACCAAGGTCAAGGCTTGGAATTCTAACTGATAGAAAGGTGTAACCGCCACGAAGCCGAAAGCAGGTATAGCAGAAAGTGCAAAATTGCGGGGAGACATACCCATGATTGCCGCCGGACTTTTCCCTTCTGGAATCAGCCCAAGGCACGTCCTACGATCTCATTGACACCTGACTCGTCGATCACGAGACTGGCATCAGGAAAGTGTATGGAGAAAACTCAGGATTAAAACTCCGGTTGAACGCTTACAGTTAGGCGCTGTTGTTTATGTAATTGGACTATTTTCGAGAATCTTGATTTTTAAACATATCTGGTACCGCGATTTCACACTCAAAGCCGGGATATCGGCGCTAAACCGTCCATAGGCCATCTTCCGGACGCATCTCGATACACTCGATCTCAAAGTCAGCAAGCCCCTGCTCATATAGTTTTTCGACGGGCACGCCAATATCTACCAGCTCAGTAATCATCGCAAACGTATGCTCTGCGTCCAAATCTCGACGTTCTCCAAATTCCATTTCTACTTTCCTATTCCTCGTCGTCTGACCGGGCCTCTTTGCCTGTTACAGCAAAGATAATCAACTCTCCCTTGCCAGAACCTAACAGGAAAATTAATTTTTATTAATAATCCAACATCTCAATAGGACAACCTTTCGGTGATTTTTCCAGGACTACCAATATCGGAGTTTGAATTTCCAGCACACGTCATCACTGGTCTTAAAGAAGAAAAATGCATCACTTAAACGCCAATGGAACCCGTATCGCGGGGCGCTGTTTGAGGTTGCTATAGGGGTTGCGTTTATATTTGGCGGATAGGCGCGAATGAATAAGGGAACAATGATGACTGATTGCTATACCTAGGCCATACCAATATCTCGATGAAAAACCGATAGCGCTTGAAGATCGCCTTCATGGGATTTGACGTAGAAGAAGCATGCCAATGAAATGGGCGTTGATTTACTTTATAGGAACCGGCGGAACATTTGAGACAGGTTTTCCGTTTGATAATTATCTGCACTGTATGGAAACTACCAATCAGGCATCTGAATATATGGGAGCAGTTGAGTATTTGGCGGAAAACGAAGAGTCCCTCAGTCACCAAGCCAGCGGAGATGAAATCAAGCAGTTTCTCGAAGATGTTGAAGATATCGAAGACGCCCGGCAGGAACCCCGTTTCTGGGTATGGTCTGGCGCAAGAAAGCAACGTCAAGTGATGGACCACAACTTACGGAGCACGGCCATCGAATATTGGGAGCACACGGGCACATCCCATCCAACTGGAGGTCTTTACGTCACCGCGTTATACCTGCCAACTAAATGAAATCCTCTCCACAATTTTGAGATTCCGGGCACCCTTAAAAGGAAGCAAAGCCAGAAAACAGGCTTTAAACTTTTCGTAAAGCACCTCTTGAAGACGATGACGTGCATCAGGGTGCCCTCTTTCCCCGCTAGAGTTCCTGTAAACACCTTAGTAAATCAGCCCGCGTGTAACGCGAATGAGGCCCATCCGTTTCGCTGGTTTTCTCATCGCTTCGCCTAATCATCTCATCGGCTACCTGCTCAAAGAGTTCCATCAACAAGGCATCGTAATGGTTGCCCTGCTTACCGCCGTAATCCGTTAGTGACTGCAAACAATCCTCGCAAGTCGCATTCGCCAGGTGACTGAGGATTCCATAAGCCACGTCGCTCATCGCCTCGGCTAGATTCTCTTCCGCGCTTGCGTCATCGCACAACGCGACCTTACAAGCCACACATTGAGTCTTGTGAAGATTCCATAATGCGAGATCAATAACTTCAGACGCAGGATTGCACCGATTAATCATATACGCCAGATTTTCAGGATTTCTTAAGAATCTACTTCACCTTCAGTCCCTATTCGGTACTGGGGGCTGTGGGAATATCTGACTCGGAGGTGCTCTTGTTACCTTGGAGGGTAGGCGCGTCCGAAGATTCCGACGCACTCTCCATAGCCATCACACTACGGGGAGCGGCGCTTTGTTGCGTGTATATATAGGCGAGACTAAGCCCGGTGATAAAAAACACTGCCGCGAGGCCGCCGGTTACCCTGCTAAGAAACGTTGCGGAACCGCGACTTCCAAATACAGAATTCGAAGATCCTCCGCCAAACGCGGCGCCCATATCAGCTCCCTTGCCCTGCTGCAGGAGCACAAGCACAACAATTGCGATAGCCGCAACAAGATGGACAACGGTAAAAATACTGGTAAGCAGATTCATGAAATCGCCGCCTTAATGATACCAAGAAAGTCGGCAGCCTTGAGCGAGGCGCCACCGATTAAGCCTCCGTCAATATCCGGTTGGGTAAATAGCCCTAACGCGTTATCTGGCTTGACGCTGCCCCCATAAAGGACCCGGGTATCCCTAGCAACTTCCGCGCTCGCGTCAGAAAGCTGTTCACGAATCAGTTGATGAACCTCTTGAGCCTGCTGCGCCGTTGCTGTAAGACCGGTACCAATCGCCCATACTGGCTCATAAGCGACGAGGGCCTGCGGAAAAATTTTAATTCCGGCGCCTCTGATCACGGCGTCAAGTTGCCGGTGTACGACCTCTTCAGTAACACCATCCTCGCGCTCTTCTTGGGTTTCGCCGACACAGACGATGGGGATGAGGCCTCGCTCCGCGGCAACTGCTGCCTTCTCAGCGACACGCTCATCGCTTTCCCCATAGAGACTCCGTCGTTCGGAGTGACCCACGATGACAAAACGACAATCCACGTCAAGCAGCATGTCCGCTGCGATCGCACCCGTAAATGCCCCAGGCCCATGAGTATCTAGATCCTGTGCGCCCAGTGCGATGGACTGCGATTCCAGGAGGTTAGAGCACATGTCCAAGTAGACGTACGGGGGACATACAACCACATCCACCCCGCAGTCGTTTGGTAAGTCAGCACCTATCTCGGCCACGAGGCCGCGTGTCAACTCGCGACTGCCGTTCATCTTCCAGTTTCCGGCGACTAGCGGCCTTCTCATTCTCAATCTCCAACAGCGTTAGAAACTACGGATTGCCCAAAACACAGGGCAAAAAAGGGCGTGAATGGTAACGGTCGCGGGTGAGGGACGCAACCGACTTGAAATTTAGCGACTTTTCCGCCTAGCGCATCTCTCCCTCCCCAGCGCCGGACGGCCCGCCCGCGGCTCATCCTGCAGCGGCCACGATCTCGTCGGCCAGAGCCCGGGCCAATTTACCCACGCTGTCCGCATCCTCCCCTTCTACCATCACCCGTATGACCGGCTCCGTACCCGATGCGCGCAGCACCACTCGCCCGCGCCCCCCCAACTGACGCTCGCAGGACCCCACCGAGTCGATAATGCGGGAGTTAGTCAGCAGTTCCGATGGCGTCGAATGATCTACTGAAACGTTTACAAGTTCTTGGGGGAAGATCTGCAGTCCCCCAGCAAGCTCGGCGAGAGGCAAGCCCGTTATCTGCATTACCTCAAGTACAGCAAGTGCCGCTACCAAACCGTCACCCGTGGTACTTCGATCCAGAGACAGGATGTGACCGGAGGGTTCGCCTCCGAGGGTCCAGTTTCGATCCAGGAGTTCCTCGAGAACAAACCGGTCGCCTACCTTCACCCGGACAAACTCTACCCCTTTTTCCCGGCAGGCCAATTCAACACCCAAATTCGTCATCAGCGTCCCTACCACTCCGTCACACTCTCCAGACTGGGAACGATACTGACTGAGTACAAACAAAATACCGTCGCCATCTACCAGACTTCCTTGAGCATCCGCAAGCACCACACGGTCCGCATCTCCATCAAAAGCAATTCCGATATCAGCACCACACTCCCGTACCAGATCACAAATCGCGAGTGGATAGGTTGAACCTCTTTCCCGATTGATATTGAAACCGTCCGGCTCGATTCCCGTACAAACCACTTCGGCACCGAGTTCGCGAAGCACCAGAGGGCCCACCTGGTAAGCCGCGCCGTTGGCGCAGTCAACGGCAATCTTTAGCCCATCGAGCCTGACGCCCGGCGGTAAAGTGCTCCGGCAATGTTCTGCATAGCGCGGCAAGGCATCGATCAGGCGCTCCGCTTTGCCAAGTGCTTCAGGGGCAACCGTACTCATCGGCTCAGACATGAGCGCCTCAATCGACGCTTCTGTGTGGTCATCGAGCTTTCTGCCCGACTCGGAGAAAAACTTGATACCGTTGTCGTGATAAGGATTATGGGACGCGCTTATCACAATTCCACCACAGGCTCCGACCTGACGGGTCAGGAGGGCAATGCCAGGGGTTGGTAAAGGGCCCGTAAGCGCTATGTCGACCCCTGCTGCACTCAACCCCGCTTCCAGCGCGGATTCTAGGAGATATCCCGAGATGCGAGTATCCTTGCCAATAATGAAACGACCCCGCGCATGGCTGGCGCCCAGAACCCTGCCGGCGGCCCATCCCAGATGCAGCACCTCAGCAGGAGTTACCGGCGAGAGTCCTACCCGGCCACGAACACCGTCTGTTCCGAAATATTGCCGCTTTTCCATCCGCTCAGTTTACCGACTGCGGTGATACCGGTTCCAGTCCAGAGCATTTACCGAGAATACTGCGGGTGACACGAGCGTTGTGGACCCGGACCACTTTCGCCCCCTGCTCTACCGCGAGAAGTGCGAGCAAGGCACTTATCTGGTCGAGCGCTTCTAGTGAGTCAAACTGTGTGAGAGCGCGTACGAAGGCCTTGCGAGAGACGCCGATCAGCAGCGGCACACCCAGTTCGGAAAAGCGCGACAGGCCGCCCATGAGGATATGGTTATGGTAGCGGGTCTTGCCAAACCCGAATCCCGGATCGATGAGCAGGTTCGCCTTGTCAATACCCGCATCGAGACAGGCATCGATTCGGGAAATCAAAAACTCAGCGATTTCCCTTCCGATGTCACTGTAATGCGGAGCCTTCTGCATAGTCGCCGGTGTCCCCTGCATATGCATCAGGCATACCGGAACGTTAAGCCGCGCGACCATCTTGAGTGCTCCAGGACGCCTCAGCGCGTAGATATCATTCACCATACGCGCGCCCGCTGCGACTGCAGCCTCCATGACTTCGGGCTTGCTCGTATCGATCGATACCGCGATGTCATCATGGGATAGAGCCGAGACAACCGGAATCACCCGCTCGATTTCCTCGCGTACCGAAACCGTCGCCGCGCTGGGGCGCGTTGATTCACCGCCGACATCAACGATGTGGGCACCGTCCGCTACGAGCCGCCGTCCCTGCGCTATTGCGGACTCATGAGAGTCAAATCGACCGCCGTCGGAGAAAGAATCCGGGGTAACGTTAACAATCCCCATAACCTTGGAATCGCACACCAGCGGCAGACCAAGCAACCGGGCAGACCCGGGCAGCAGACCCGGCGGCCGGCGTCAGGCCGAGTCGCCGGCCGGGGAATCCATGTTCGGCTTGATATCTGGCCGTTCAGGCTGTTCGCCGCCGTCACCACTTGACCGACTGCCGCCGTCACCCTCTCCCGACGACGGAGGACGGGGTGTTTCACCCTTCATGATTTGATCAATCTGGTCTGATTCGAGGGTCTCCCAGTCCATCAGGGCGTGAGCCATGACTTCGATAACCTCTTTTTGGGATTCTATGATCTTCCGGGCCCGATGATATTGCTCCTCAATTATCCGGCTGATTTCCTGATCAACCTGCTCCGCAGTCGCGTTGCTGATGTTTTTGTGGGTCGTGACATCACGGCCCAGAAAAACTTCTGAATCATTATCGCCATAGACCCTAGGCCCAAGGTGGTCGCTCATTCCCCAGCGCTGGACCATCTTCTGCGCAAGCCCAGTCGCCTGCTCAAAATCATTGGCAGCCCCGGTAGTCATCTGGTCCATGAAGACTTCCTCCGCAATCCGACCCCCCATCAGGACCGCGATACGGGCCAGCAGGTGCTCGCGGTTGTGGCTGTAACGATCTTCTTCCGGCAGTTGCATCGTCACGCCCAGTGCGCGACCTCGGGGAATGATTGTTACCTTATGCACCGGATCGGTTTGATCCGCAAGCACCTTGGCGACCACAGTGTGTCCGGACTCGTGGTAGGCAGTATTCAGCCGTTCTTCTTCTGGCATCACGATAGAGCGCCGCTCGACGCCCATGATGACCTTATCCTTGGCAAGTTCGAACTGCTCCATTGATACTTTGCGCCGACTGGCCCGGGCGGCAAAGAGTGCCGCCTCGTTCACTAGGTTGGCAAGATCTGCACCCGAGAATCCGGGTGTTCCCCGCGCAATGATTGCCGCATCCACATCGCTGTCAACCGGAACCTTTCGCATGTGGACTTTCAGTATAGCCTCGCGTCCACGAATATCAGGCAACGGCACGTGCACCTGGCGGTCGAACCTACCCGGACGC
>DPVA01000206.1 GCA_003529705.1 Gammaproteobacteria bacterium
TTCGCAGCGGAAAAGCCCGGTGAACTAATGAAGGTGACCATGTCCGACCAGGATGCTAAGTCCTGGTTTGGTGTTGTGCCGCCGGACCTCACTCTGACAGCACGTTCGCGTGGGCCGGACTGGATCTACACGTATCTGCGGGGGTTTTACCGTGATGAGAGCACGGCGACTGGATGGAATAACACGCTCTATCCCAATGTGGCCATGCCACATGTCCTGTACGAGTGGGAAGGGATGCGAAAGGCGACTTACGAAACCTCGGCCGATGACACCAAATTGCTTGTGGGATTTGAGCAGTTGAATTCCGGGACGATGAGCGCACAGGAGTACGATAGCGCGATCCGTGATCTCACCAACTTCATGGTCTATCTTGCCGAGCCGGCGAAGCTGGTGCGTTATCGTATCGGCTTTTGGGTGATGGTGTTCATGCTGGTATTTGTTGGTTTGAGCTACCTGCTCAAAAAGGAATACTGGCGCGACGTTCATTGATATTCTAGGCTTGTGTCGTAACGATGTTGCGCGCCACAGATTCTGCGGCGGTACAAGGTAGTCAACTATGAAGCTTTACTCTGGATCCCAATGTCTTTTCAGTCATGCCTGCCGGTTTGTACTAAGGGAAAAAGACATCGAGTGCGAGGTGGTGTTCACCGCTGACAAGCAGGTCGAAGATACCGTTGCAGAACTGAATCCCTATGGCGAGACGCCAACGCTCGCGGACCGGGATCTTGTCCTTTACGACGGCATCGTGGTGAACGAGTATCTGGACGAGCGTTTTCCGCATCCGCCACTGATGCCGAGTGATCCGACAACCCGGGCTCAGGCACGGGCCATGGTGTCACGACTTCGCCGGGACTGGCTGAATGATGTTCAAGTTTGTATGGCTTCCGGCACCAAACTGGAGAAAAACCTCACCAGAAGCCTGTCGGATGGTCTGGTGGCTATGTCCAATCATTTCTCGGAAAACAAATATGTGTTGGGCGAGGAGTTCAGTCTGGTGGACGCTTATCTTGTGGTACTGCTCTGGCGGTTGCCCCACTTGCAGGTCAATCTGCCCCGTCAGGGAGGAAAGATTCTTGATTACGGGAACAGGATGTTTGCCAAACAGTCATTCCAGGAAAGCCTGAGTGCGGCCGAGCAGGAGATGCGCGCCGACTGACGTACGGTATCCGGATGGCTACTGAGGACACCTCGCTGAATTCCCATCGTCCCTATCTGATTAGGGCAATCCGCGAATGGGCGATTGATAACCACCTGACGCCGCAACTGCTGGTAAATGCTGAGGGGCACGGGGTGGATGTACCGGAAGAGTTCATTGAAGATGGCCAGATTGTTCTCAATATCAGTCCGCAGGCGGTAGACGACCTCGAGATGGGAAACGAATTTATTTCCTTTTCGGCGCGTTTTCGAGGAGCGCCCCGATCCGTTCTCGTGCCGGTGGACGCCGTGCTGGCGGTGTTCGACAGGGAGAGTCGTCAGGGAATGCAGTTTCCGCCAGCGACAGAAGGTGAGGAGGGTGAAGCCCCAGAACGGCCTCAGCCTCGCAAAAAGCCCAACCTGAAACTGGTTGAGTAGTTCTTGAAAGTTGAAGTTTAGGCCACGATATCTTTTGAGGTCGAGGAGAGCAGATTTATGAGTACAGCAAAGATGCACGGCACCACTATTTTGTCCGTTCGTCGCGGAGATCGGGTAGTGATTGGCGGAGACGGTCAGGTTACGTTGGGTGATACTACGATGAAAGGCAATGCCCGAAAGGTGCGGCGGCTTCATGATGATCACGTCATCGCCGGATTTGCTGGAGGTACCGCAGATGCCTTCACGTTGTTTGAGCGGTTTGAAGGGAAACTCCAGAAGCATCAGGGAAACCTGACGCGTGCGGCCGTTGAGTTATCCAAAGACTGGCGCACCGACCGAATGCTGCGACGGCTTGAAGCGTTGCTCGCCGTCGCCGATGCCTCGGCGTCACTGATTCTTTCCGGCACGGGTGACGTGATTGAGCCGGAAGAGGGTATCATGGCGATTGGATCGGGCGGGCCGTATGCCAAGGCCGCTGCTAAAGCACTTCTTCAGGAAACTGATCTTGATGCCCGGGCCATCGTTGAAAGGTCTCTGCACATCGCGGCCGATATCTGTATCTATACCAACCGTGAATTGACCATCGAAGAGCTTGAGATTCCTTTGGCGTGACGGGCGCTGACAGGATGCACCGCACCGGTGCCAAGAATGACTGAACTATCCGGATTTCCTAAAGACCATGTCTGAAATGACCCCTCGCGAAATTGTCGAGGAACTCGACAAACATATTATTGGCCAGTCCATGGCAAAACGTGCTGTGGCGATTGCACTTCGCAACCGCTGGCGGCGCCAACAGGTCCCTGATGAGTTCCTGCGTAACGAGATTACGCCCAAGAACATCCTCATGATCGGACCGACCGGTGTCGGCAAAACTGAGATTGCCCGTCGGCTGGCCCGGCTCGCGCGTGCCCCTTTTATCAAGGTAGAGGCGACCAAGTTCACCGAGGTGGGTTACGTTGGACGTGAAGTGGATTCTATTATTCGGGATCTGATGGATATGGCCATCAAGATGACCCGGGAAGAGGCTATGGACCGTGTCCGCCCCCGCGCGGAGGACGCAGCCGAGGAGCGACTTCTGGATCTACTGCTGCCGCCTGCGCGAGATTCTGGTGGCCGATCATCCGATGGAGACCAGGACGAGGGTGCGGGGCGTCAGCGTCTGCGCAAATTGCTGCGTGAGGGCAAGCTAGATAATAAGGAAGTTGAGATTGAAGTCGCTGCGCCGACCGTTGGCGTCGAGATCATGGGTCCGCCGGGAATGGAGCAGATGACCGATCAGTTACAGGGAATGTTTCAAAATCTCGGTGGTCAGCGCCGGGTCACGCGAAAAGTCAGGGTTCGTGAGGCGACGCGTTTGTTGACCGACGAGGAGGCGGCTGCCCTGATCAACGATGAGGAACTCAAGCACGAGGCGCTGGAGCGGGTGGAGCAGGACGGCATTGTCTTTCTTGATGAGATTGACAAGATCGTTGGGCATTCTGAGCGTCACGGCGCCGACGTTTCACGTGAGGGTGTGCAGCGCGACCTGTTGCCCCTGATTGAAGGGTCGACTGTAAGCACACGAAGCGGCATGGTCAAAACCGATCACATACTATTCATTGCCTCGGGAGCGTTTCAACTGACCAAGCCTTCAGATTTGATTCCGGAACTGCAGGGAAGGCTACCGATTCGGGTTGAGTTGGACGCGCTGGGTCCAGAGGATTTCGTACGTATCTTGACCGAGCCCGATGCATCACTGACTGAACAATATGCAGGACTCATGAATACCGAAGATGTTACGCTGGAATTTACTCCGGAGGGGATCAACCACATAGCCCAAGTGGCGTGGCGAGTCAACGAGCAGACCGAAAATATCGGTGCCCGGCGTCTTCATACCGTGATGGAGCGTCTTCTGGAGAGAATCTCCTTCGAAGCGGCGGATCGCTCTGGACAGACCGTGGTGATTGATCCGGAATACGTCGACACCAATCTCAGCAAGCTCGCTGACGACGAAGATCTGTCCCGCTACATCCTGTAGCGCAAACTTATATCGACCGTCGTATACTGAGTCGTCCGCCTTGGGACAGGGGGGAGGACACTGATGCCTATTTTGCTGATCGATGGTCTTAACCTGATCCGTCGCGTCCACGCTGGGGTTCCCGAAGTATCGGAAGACCGCGACGAGGCCGTACTGAATGCCTGTGTGGCTTCGGTAAGACGTGCGTTACGCAAACACCAGCCGAGCCACGCGGTGCTGGTGATGGAGGGCAGCGGCCTTAGTTGGCGATCGCGTGAGTATCCGGATTACAAGAGAGACCGCCTGCCAATGCCGAACGATCTTGCGGCGGAACTGCCAAAGATCAAAGACGCAGTTTCCGAAATCGGCGTCCATGAGTTGTCGGCGGCAGGATTCGAGGCAGATGATGTAATTGCCTCGATCGCAAAGCGCACAAGTGATTTGGGATTCGAGGTAATCATTCTTTCCACCGACAAGAGTTTCTGTCAGTTGGTGAGCCCCCGAATCACGCTTGTTGACCATTTCAATAATATCGTTCGCAACCGAGCCTGGATTCAGGAGCGTTACGGTGTCACGCCCGAGCAGATGGTGGACCTGATGAGCCTCGCCGGCGATTCCTCACTGGGTATTCCCGGTATCC
>DPVA01000093.1 GCA_003529705.1 Gammaproteobacteria bacterium
CTGCCGGGCAAACTGGCAGATTGCACCCGTCAGGATTTGGAGCAGACCGAACTCTTCCTGGTGGAGGGAGATTCCGCGGGGGGCTCTGCCAAGCAGGCTCGCGATAAAGATTATCAGGCAATACTGCCGTTGCGCGGCAAGATTCTAAATACCTGGGAAGTTGAGTCGACCGAAGTGCTGGCCTCGCAGTCGGTGCATGATATTGCGGTTGCGTTGGGGGTAGATCCGGGTACGGGCGATTGCTCAGGCCTGCGTTACGGGCGAATCTGCATCCTGGCGGATGCGGATTCTGACGGTGCGCATATCGCGACTTTGCTGTGCGCGCTCTTTGTCCGGCACTTCAGGCCATTGGTGGATGCTGGGCGGGTCTGCGTGTCGATGCCGCCACTCTATCGAATCGATGTTGGTAAGCATGTTTTTTACGCACTGGATGATGCAGAGAAAGAATCCATTCTCGACACGATCAAAAAGGATAAGTTACGCGGTACCGTCAATGTGCAGCGCTTCAAGGGCTTGGGGGAAATGAATCCTGCCCAGCTCCGGGAGACCACCATGGATCCCGAGTCCAGACGGTTGATAGAACTGACCCTGGACCGGGGAAAACAGACTGACGCTATGCTGGATCTGCTACTGGCGCGAAAGCGTGCCCCTGACCGAAAAGACTGGCTGGGGAGGCGGGGCGATCAGGCTGAGGTTGCCTGAGCAAGAGATGGGTAATGCTCACGCCCTCTTTGGGGGTTCGTGATCAGTTGGCGGATGGGGCGACGGTACCTCCCAGAAGGGTTCGCGACGCGGGTCCCGAATTGTGACTGTCTGTTGTCGATACGGTCGAAACCCCGCTTGTTGATAAACAATGATAGCCTTCGGGTGGTCGAGGTTGCAGGTATTTACAATGAGCCTTGCGGGTTTATTGCTCCATGCGGTGCTGACAGCCCAGTCCAGAAACCACGGCCCAATACCGTTACCAATATGCCAGGGTAGAAGCCCAAAATAGGCCAAGTCCACCTCGTCACCTTGCCGATAGTCCAGTTCTACATATCCTGCCGGTTCTCCACCGCGATAGAGTACATAAACGTGTACTTTTTCGTTTGAGAGAACGGTACTGAGATCCGTATCGGCCATGGCTCTCCGTTCGTACCACAACCAGGGCTTGCCGACCTCGTTATAAAGGAAGCGGTAAAACGGCAGACTAGGCTGCTTGACCCGGAACACTGCAAGGTCGCTGAGCGGAGGTTTTCGGGGTGCACCGGATGGTTGACGGGTCATTTCAAGATAAGTAATCGTGACCTGCAAAGTCCCGTCGTCACGGGGCTGCGGCGTGGTAGCGAATATTGGAAGATGTTCCTTCATAACTTCAACGATGCGCGCATTGGGTCAGGCATCTTTAGCGCCAGCCAGCGGAGGTTCGTCCGGATGGGTTTTGCGATCGATGAGCATGGCTAGGCCGCCGATCAGGGACCAGAGGGCAACATGCACCCGGTGCAGGACGGACAGAGCGACTCCACGGGTCCGCATGATCTGTTCGGCATCCGGAACTCCGGCTAGCGAAGAGGCTCCGAACTTGCCAATGAGCGCCCCGTAAGCCGCCTCCCCGATCCCCCAGCCCGCCGGTGCGATCGGAATGCCTTGAATGACGGAAGCTACGGGTACGATAAAAAAGAGATCGGCAAGGGTGATGCCGACACCAAGGGCTTCGCTCATGCAGAAGAAACTGCCCACGAGAAGCGTATAGATCGCAGGACTGGCCAGTATCCAGCCCACAATACCGCGAAGATGCCCGCGGTAATGAAGCACCGCGGCATCGAGGTCGCGGATAAAATTTCCCACCTTCTCGGGCAGCCGGTCAACGAAGGTATCGAAATAAAGCAGCCGTCGCAGCGTCGGACTGATAAGGAGAAAGCAGAATACCAACACCCCGAGCCCTGTCAGCCACATCGCGCTCGCAAACGCCGGGAAGCGGTTCATCGCCAGTGCACTGGCGAGACTGCCGACGAACAGCATCGAGATCAGGCCCAAGATGCGATCGACCACAATTGAGACCACAGCCCGAACTTTGTCGCCGGCGCATCGGCGGACAATGTAAACCGCTTTGACGACATCCCCGCCTGTGGCCCCAGGCATTACGTTGTTAAAGAAAAGGCCAATCCATCCGAATTTCTGTGCCTCAAGAAATCGGATCCCTAGGCCATTGGCGCGAAGGAGGAAATACCAGCGTGAGTTGATTACAACGATGAAGAAGAAAAACAGCAGTGCGCCCGCCGCAAACAGCCCAATGTCCAGGTTGCGAACGTAGGTCGGCAGACCTGGAGAAATCGCAATTGTGGTGCCATCAATCTGAGTACCTCTTAACAGATAGATCGCGTGTGCTGCACCCGTCTGTAGAAAACGCACTCGGTCCTGGTCCCAGGGGCCCACGATCTTCCCTTCGTTTTCAACCAGAACCATGCCCTGTGCATCCAGATGGCTGTAGCTGTCTTCCCAACTAATGTTGTGGAAGATGACCGCAAATAGAACTCCTACCAGAGCAATTTTCAGGGTGGCGAAGAGATATTTCTTACTCAATGTCGCTCCGGCACTTATCCAAGATTAGTCATCTTCCGAGGTAGATTCATCAAAAAGGCTCTGGTTTCCATTCTAGTAAGTGAAAATACATTATGACAGTAGGGATTTCTGAAAGAGTAGATGGTAAGTAGACCATTGCTCTTGGAAGGGCTACTGGCCGGGAACTGATGTGGTGAACGGCGCTTAATTGTGTAAAAATGTCTCTGAATTGAATCCAAATAGAATCCAAATTGAATCCGTTAATGGTTGGTTTCTCGACTCTGACTGCTGACAGTTACGGTCGGAAGTCGCGCAGTCAGTGGTTATCAGAATACGCGTAAGTTGGAAAAGCCGAATTCTAAAGGAAATATGAATGCATAAAGCACTGGTAATGGAAGTCGATGCATGTACTGGATGCCATCAGTGCGAATTGATGTGCTCCTATGGCAAGGTCGGCGCCTTTAATCCCGCAAAGTCTGTAATGGACATTACCCAATATGATGGGGGTGCAATTAACGTCCCGTCGACCTGCACCCAGTGTCAGGAGGCCTGGTGTATGGTGGTCTGCCCGGTACAGGCGATTACGGTCAACCCGAGCACTGGCGCTAAGGAAGTGTCGGCTGAGGTCTGTGTGGGCTGTAAGGTATGTACGATTGCATGCCCGTTTGGTGCGATCAACTACGATCCGGATTCAGGTGTCGTCACCAAATGCGATCTTTGTGGTGGCGAACCCATGTGTGTCGAGGCCTGTCCGACTACGGCGCTGGCCTATGTCGCGGAAGACAGCACGGGCTACGACAAAATGCTTCGCAGTGCGACTCTGGCTGCAGGCCTAGATGCGCCTCGTGCGTAAATCAGTCGGCTACCGGGATGGCGAACTTGCCTGAGATCTTTTTTGGGGCGGGGCGCCTTGCGCAAGCAAATTAGCACCATCGGACTCTAGCAACATCGGATGAGAGAGGGAGCTGAATTAGCGGTTAGTTTTAAAGTAAGAGTATATAAATTAGGTGTATGGAGCGGGCCTAAGCGCCTATCAAGTCAAATTCGGAGGAGGTTTAAGAAATGAGTTGGACTGGAAATGTACTGAGGGTCAATTTGAGCGCAGGTACCTGTGCCACGGAACCCACCAATATGGAATGGGCGCATGACTACATGGGTCAACGCGGTCTTGCAACCAAGTATCTGGTAGAGGAGACGGATCCGAAGGTCGATCCGTTATCGCCAGAAAACAAAATGATATTTGCGACCGGCCCGCTTACTAGCACGATTGCTCCTACGTCCGGCCGATGGTCGGTGATTTGCAAGGGGCCACTGACAGGAGCCATTGCCTGCTCGAATTCAGGCGGGTTTTTTGGTGCGGAACTGAAAAACGCGGGCTGGGATATGGTGATTTTTGAGGGAAAGTCGGCATCCCCCGTCTATCTCGATATCACCAACGATGTGGCGGAACTCAAGGATGCTTCGGATCTGTGGGGCAAATCGGTCTGGGAAACCGAAACCACGTTACGTGACCGTCGCGGGGATCCTGACGTACGGGTGGCCTCAATTGGTCTCGCTGGAGAAAACGGCGTTCTTTATGCTGGCGTCGTGAATGATCTTGATCGCGCTGCCGGCCGGTCTGGTGTTGGTGCGGTGATGGGATCGAAAAATCTTAAAGCGGTCGTCGTACGGGGTACAGTTGGCGTCAAAGTGGCTGATCCAATGGCGCTTATGAAAAGCTCCAATGCGGCTAAGGAAATTCTGGCCGAGCATGCCGTTACCGGTACTGGCCTGCCGACACACGGTACACAGGTGCTGATGAACATTATTAATGAGGTCGGCGCGCTACCTACTCGCAATTGTCAGGATGTTCAGTTTGATGGCGCTCATGACATTAGTGCCGAGGCAATGGCTGAAGTGCGCGAAAGCGACGGTCAAGCTAATCTGGTTTCTAACCACGCGTGTTTTGGCTGCCCTATCTCCTGTGCCCGTCGCTCCAAGATTGATCCAACGCACTTCACCGTCAAGGATAAGCCTCAGTACCAACATGTCAGTGGCGGGCTGGAGTATGAAGCGGCGTGGGCACTGGGTGCGGCCAATGGCGTTAATGATCTCGAAGCACTGACCTATGCTAACTTCTTGTGTAACGAGCAGGGCCTTGATCCAATCTCGCTGGGCTCGACAATCGGAGCGGCCATCGACCTGTATGCGTCGGGAGCTATCACCGAGGAAGACACAGGCGGTGTGGCTCTTGAATTCGGCAACACCGAGGCGTTTGTCTCCATGGTGGAAGCGACGGCCCGCGGTGAAGGATTCGGTAAGGAACTCGGCCAGGGCTCAAAGCGACTGTGTGAAAAGTACGGCCGTCCAGAACTCTCGATGACGGTCAAGGGTCAGGAGTTTCCAGCTTATGACCCGCGCGGTATTCAGGGGATGGGACTGACCTATGCGACCTCCAACCGTGGTGCGTGTCATCTGCGTAGCTACACGGTTTCGTCTGAAGTACTCGGGCTGCCGGAAAAAACAGATCCCCTGGTTACAGACGGTAAAGCGGGACTGGTTAAGGCGTTTCAGGACCTTACAGCCGGCGTGGATTCAAGCGGCACCTGTATTTTCACAACATTTGCCTTATCTGGAGACGACATTGCTCCGATGGTGGACGCCTCGTGTGAGGGTGATTGGAGCGTCGAGCGTTTTGTAGAGGTTGGAGAGCGCATCTGGAATATGGAGCGTCAGTACAACATCGCCGCCGGATTTACTGGTGCGGATGACACCCTGCCTGCGCGGTTGCTGAAGGATGCAGCAAAGACGGGTCCTGCCAAGGGCCACGTGAACCGGCTGGATGAAATGCTCCCCGAATACTATGAGCTTCGAGGCTGGGATGCTTCAGGTGTACCTACTGCCGAGACGCTTAATCGTCTCGGACTCTAGGAACCAGTACCGCAGGGCCTCAGACGCCCGGTGATCACTCGATCACCGGGCGTGGGGTCTATTAACAAGGTCAAGTTACCATGCACTATGTGATTGCGGGCGCAGGGCCTGCTGCGATTGCGGCGGCCGAGCATCTTCGGGAACTCGATGGGGACAGTGAAGTCACGCTGATCGGTGCGCAAGCCCAACCGCCATACTCGCGGATGGCCCTCCCTTATTTTCTAACCGGGAAGGTGAGCGAGGAAGGCACCTATCTGCGTCGATCCGAGGATCATTATGAGAACCACGGGCTGAAACTTGTCCATGGCGAGGTCACAGCTGTCGATCCCATCAGCCACGCCGTAACGCTTATTGATGGACAGAAAATCAATTACGACAAGTTGTTATTGGCAACGGGCGCCGAACCGATTATTCCACCGGTTTCTGGCATGGATGATCCCCGGGTGCAGCAGTGCTGGCATCTGGAGGACGCCCAACGGATAATCGAACTTGCCAAGCCAGGTGCCAGAGCAGTACAGGTCGGCGCGGGTTTTATCGGCTGCATCATCCTGGAGTCCTGGGTGTTGCGGGAGGTTAATCTGACGGTGGTTGAAATGGGGCCCAGGATGGTGCCGCGCATGCTTGGTGAAAAAGCGGGCGGCTTATTGCAATCCTGGTGTGAGTCTAAAGGGGTTACGGTGCACACCAATACCCAGGTGAAGGCAATCGAATCAACACCTGATGAACTGCAGGTAGTATTGGAGAGCGGCGAGATTTGCCCTGCAGATGTCGTAATCGTATCTACCGGCGTAAAGCCTCGACTGCACTACCTTGAGGGTTGCGATATCGACGTGGACTTGGGGATTGTCGTGGATGCCCACATGCAGACAAGTCAGCCTGATGTTTATGCGGCTGGCGATTGCGCGCAGGGCCTTGATTTTTCCACAGGAGAGACGGCGGTACATGCTGTGCAGCCAACAGCGACGGAGCATGGCCGGGTTGCAGCCGCGAATATGGCGGGGGCAAATAATCTACCCTATAAAGGTAGCCTGAACATGAATATTCTGGATACATTAGGACTCGTCACTTGTTCCTTTGGCGCCTGGGAAGGTGTTGCGGGAGGTGACAGCGCTGAGATGTATAACCCAGATAACCATCAGTATGTCAATCTTCAGTTTAAGGACGATGTGCTGGTAGGCGCCAACTCTGTGGGATACCATGAGCACCTGGGTGTGCTGCGGGGTTTGATTGAGACCCAGATTCCGCTTGGCGAGTGGAAAGACCGGCTTAAGGAGAATCCCATAGGACTGGTGGATGCTTATCAGGGTGTCAATCAGGCTGCATTGCAGAACGGTTGATCTTAGATGTCTGGTGTGAGATGACGATTACCTTCAAGCTTTACGCGGGGCTTAGCGAACACTTGCCTGAACACGCCCGTCGAAACAGTGCGGAGATCGAACTTATGCCGAATGAGACCGTCGACCAGCTGATTGACCGTCAACAGGTACCGCGCAAAGATGTCCACTTGGTACTGGTGAATGGCACCTATCTGGATGAGTGCCAGCGTTCGACCCGCGTTCTGACTGCGGGAGACACTCTGGCGATCTGGCCGCCAGTTGCCGGTGGCTAGGTGGTTGCCCTGAGGGGATCTGCACTCACAAACCGTGATGGAAATGCAATCGGAAATGGGCGTCAGCCATGTGGTGTTTTTCAGATCCTTGGCGCAACTGCCCGAAGGCTGGGTTCAGCAGACTCGGGAAGATGGCGCCACGCTCACTTATGCTGGGGGCGCAATAGAGATCATACTGGGTAAAGAATGTGAACGGCGCTTAGGACTCATTCGGCTTCCGTACACACCCGTCACGTTTCGCTACACGGGACTGTCTGATCAGGAGCGAGAAAATTTTCAGACACGGTTTAATCTGACCTTTCAGCGCGGTGGTGGCTGACCACTCAGCAATGAGCACAACCCTCTTGACTGAAGAACCTATTGTCGACGGCTTGGCTCGGCCTTTTCGTGACCTCCGGATTTCGGTTACAGACCGATGCAATTTCCGGTGTGTTTATTGCATGCCGCGGGAGGTATTTGGTCCTGGGTATGCGTTCGTGCCGCGCGAAGAACTCCTGACACTCGAAGAGATTGCTCGGATTGTCGGGGTGTTCGCGGTGATCGGGATGCGCAAAGTCCGGATCACCGGCGGTGAGCCGCTGATTCGCCGCAACCTCGAGCATCTTATTGAAATGATAGAGGCGATGGATGGAGTAGAGGACATCAGTCTGACCACGAATGGCTCGATGCTGAGCCAGAGTCGGGCAGTCAATCTCAAGAGGGCGGGACTCAAGCGACTTACCGTCAGTCTGGATGCGCTGGACGATGCAACATTTAAACGCATCAATGACGTCGACTACCCTGTCTCCCGGGTGCTGGACGGCATCGAAAATGCCCGCGCTGCCGGATTTTCAGATATCAAGGTGAATACGGTGGTACGCCGGGATCTCAATCAGCATGCCGTGCTGGATCTCGTGAAGCATTTTCGCCATACCGGCTGTATCGTGCGCTTTATTGAGTATATG
>DPVA01000041.1 GCA_003529705.1 Gammaproteobacteria bacterium
ATCAGAACGACGCATTTGCCTTGGGTGATCATATTGGGGTGATGGCCGATGGTGCGATCATTCAATGGGACACTCCCTACAATCTCTACCATCAACCTTGTACCCATTTTGTCGCGGACTTTATCGGTAACGGGATTTTCCTCGCCGGAACCGTCTCCACACCGACGCGTGTGGTAACCCCGTTGGGTGAGCTTGAGAGTGATACCGATCTTAAAATGATGGCTGATGCGCCGATTGAGGTACTGATTCGGCCCGATGACGTGGTACATGACCTAGATGGCCCGATTCGGGCAACGGTGCTCCGGCGTGCGTTCAAGGGTGCCGACATCATGTACACCTTGTGCACTGCCGAAGGCATCACGCTGTTAGCACTCTTTCCAAGCCATACCAACTTTGAAATCAGTGACGAGGTGTCAGTGCGCCTCGCTGTTGACCATCTGGTAGTTTTCGAGCGCAAGTCTACGTGATAGTCCGGTTTCGGCTTCCAAGTCCTGTGCTGGATGGCGGATCGGCAATATAGTCCCTGATGGTCAATCAGGTTCGTATGGTGTCAGGTAGGCGCCCATCATGGAGAGATAGTCGCCGCTTTCCTTGACTTCCATCCGAGCAACGGCGCGATGATGCACTTCATCGGGTCCATCGGCATAGCGCAGCGCGCGACCCCAGGTCCAGTGATCCGCCAGAGGAGTGTCGGGACTGACTCCCATTGCGCCGAAAGTCTGCATTGCCCGATCCAGCACCGTAGTGTGCAGCATCGGTACTAGGGCCTTGATCATTGAGATCTCTTTGCGAGCCGCTTTAGTGCCCTTTTCGTCAATAAGCCAGGCGGTTTTCAGGACCAGCAGGCGGGCCTGCTCGATCTCAATGCGCGAACGAGAGATCCATTCGGCAACACTGCCGTGCTCATGCAGATAGCGTCCGAAGGTTTGACGCTGCTGAGCTCTTGCAGTCATCAAAGCAAGAGCAAGTTCCGCTGCGCCAATGGATCGCATGCAGTGGTGTATTCGGCCGGGACCAAGCCTGGCCTGGGCCAGAGCAAAGCCCGAACCTTCCTCGCCCAGTAGGTGGTTCTTAGGCACCCGTACATGGTCAAAGATAATTTCACAGTGACCTTCCGGATGATGGTGATTGACGACCGTGAGGTTTCTGACGACCCTGACTCCAGGCGTTTTCATCGGCACCAGCACCATACTCTGTTGGTGATAGGCATCGGCACTGGGGTCGGTTTTTCCCATCACGATCAGCAACTGGCAGTTCGGGTGTGCCGCATTAGTGATCCACCACTTGCGGCCATTGATTATGTAATCATCGCCGTCGCGTTTGATTCGGGTCTGAATGTTGGAGGCATCGGAAGAAGCGGTATCCGGTTCAGTCATAGCAAAGGCGGACCGGATTTCGCCATTCAATAGCGGCGCCAGCCATTGCTCATACTGTTCGGGCGAGGAAAACATGTGCAAGAGTTCCATGTTGCCCGTGTCGGGCGCACTACAGTTAAACGCTTCTGACGCCCAGTTGACACGCCCCATGATCTCGGCAAGCGGCGCGTATTCAAGATTGGTCAGCGGTGTTCCAGGCTCTTCCGGCTTAAGTCCCGGCAGGAAGAGATTCCAAAGACCCTGTTGACGGGCTGTGGTCTTGAGTTCCTCCATGAAAGAAACCGGATAAATTCCCGCATGGACTTCCCTACGCCAATTCTGAATTCTCGGGACGATATGCGCATCCATAAAGTCCTGAATCTGACCACGCAGGCCTTCGACTTTGTCGCTGTAAGCAAACTCCATAGCACTTAACTCCTGAGTCTCAGCGATGATGCTAGCAGGGATATCGAGGAACTTCCAAGGGTTCTGACGCCAACTGCCTGGGTTCCATCTCTTTCCATCATGGATTCAGAACAATCTTTCCGTGTACTGTGCGCTGCTCGATCAGTGACAGCGCCGAGGGTGCTTCAGTCAGCGGCATCAGCGCATGCAGGTGCGCGGTGATGGTGCCGCTGACTGCCATTTCAAAAAGTTGCTGGTGGTTGGTCTGCGCCCGTTCGGGATCACGGCCGCAGAAACTGCCCCAGAATACCCCTACGATGCTGTATCCCTTGACTAGAGGAAGATTCAGTGGAACCTTGGGGATGGTGCCATCGGCAAATCCGATGACGAGCCAGCGACCATTCCAGTTCACCGAACGGGCTAGGCACTCCGCTAGATCACCGCCCACCGGATCAAAAATAACGTCAGCTCCCGCGCCACCTGTTAGAGACTTAATGGCGTCACGGACATCGTCTTTCCCAGTATGGACCGTGACGTCAGCGCCATACTGTTTGGCTGTCCGTAACTTTTCTTCACTGGAGCATGCCGCAATCACATGGGCCCCAAGCGCATGACCGATTTGCACGGCGGCGAGTCCGGTGCCCCCGGCCGCGCCGGCCACCAGCAAGGTTTCCCCAGAACGAAGTGCGGCCCTTTGAACCAGCGCGTGATAGGCCGTGCCATGAGCACACAAGAGGGCACCGGCGTGATCCAAATCCAGTGCGTCGGGTATCAGGTAAGCCTGATTGGCAGGTACCACGACAGACTCGGCATAGGTACCGAACCGCGGGCTCATGGCAGCGACCCGGTCACCAACAGCAAACGCCGTGACACCTTCTCCAAGCGCTGCAATGGAGCCAGCGCATTCAATACCTGGGATAAAAGGAAGTGAAGGCCTGACCTGGTACAAGCCGCGTACCAGGAGGGCGTCAGGAAAGTTAACCCCGACAGAGGCAACATCAATGAGAATCTCCCCGGCCCCGGGCTCAGGTTCCGGCATCTGCTGTATGGAAAGATTCCCAACGGGCCCAAACGCGTGACAGACAGCAGCCTTCATAATTTATTCTTCCCTAGAGATCGCAATTTTCAACCCCATCTCGGAAAGCAATGGGGTCAATCCACCTACCTTCGCAGCCTGTTCGCTTGACGCGTTACCGTCCAGCGAACGTTTGAGAACACCCTGGCAGATTGCTGCTAGCCTGAAGAAACTGAAGGCAAGGTAAAAAGGCCAGTCGTCGATGTCATCGATACCCCGAAGGGTACAGTATTGGCGGATGATGTCTGCTTCTTCGGGAATTCCTAAACCAGCCCGGTCAACTCCTGCGAGTCCGCGAATCTGTTCATAGTTGGGCATGCGAAGACACATGCAGAAATACGCGAGGTCAGCAAAGGGGTGGCCGAGGGTTGAAAGTTCCCAGTCAATCACGGCCTGAATATGGACCTGGTCGTGGGTCATGATCAGGTTGTCCAGACGGTAGTCGCCATGAAGAAGAGCGGTCTGGCCATCGTCATCCGGTAAATGCTCGGCCAGCCATCGCATCAGTGACTCCATTGTGTTGATAAACATGGTTTCACTGGCGCGGTACTGATCGGTCCAGCGCTTGACCTGACGTGCGAAGTAACTTCCGGGTCGACCGAAATCGGCCAGGCCGATGTGCACCGGATCGAGTGAGTGCAAGGCCGCCAACACGCGAATCTCGTCTTGGTACAGGGCAGTACGCTCGTCCAGGGCGAGCTCAGGCAATGCCGGGTCCCAGAAGATGGGACCATCCTCGTGACTCATGACAAAGAAAACGGTATCGATCACCTCGAGGTCCTCGCAAAGGCACAAAACCGAAGGCACCGGTACCGGGGAGTGGGCAAGTGCGCCCATGACGCGAAATTCGCGTTCCACGGCGTGGGCGGAATTCAACAACTTGCCCTTGGGTTTGCTACGCAGGACGTATTGTCCCTCTTCAGTATGAAGTAGGTATGTCGGGTTGGACTGCCCGCCAGAGAATTTTTCTGCAGACCGAATCGCTCCGACAGAGGGGGCTGCATGCTGCAGATAGCGCTGCAGACGTGTGATATCGAGGTCCGCCCGGGTATTCATGCAGGATCTGGGGACAGGACAGTCGGCCGAGGATCGACAGATACCTGATGCTCTTCCATTTGTTGTTCCTGCCATAGTTGCGCGTACAGTCCACCATCGGCCAGCAACTGTGGGTGAGCGCCGCGCTCGGTAATTTCACCGTCAGCGAGAACCAGTATCTGGTCTGCGTTGACGATCGTTGAAAGGCGATGGGCAATCACAAGAGAAGTCCGTTTTTTCGAGAGTTCGACAAAGTTACTCTGAATCTCGCGTTCTGTGTTGCTATCCAGAGAAGAAGTGGCTTCATCAAAGAAAAAAATCTCGGGATCACGCAGCAAGGCGCGAGCGATGGCAACACGTTGCTTCTCACCACCTGAAAGTTTCAGTCCGCGCTCCCCCACGACGGTCTGATAACCGCCTGGCAGACGTTGGATGAAATCATCTAGTTGTGCTGCTTTGGCTGCAGCCAGAATGCGGTCCCTATCAGCTTTTGGATCTCCGTAGGCGATGTTGTAGTAAAGGGTATCGTTGAACAGTACGGTATCTTGGGGAACGACGCCAATAGCCTGACGGAGGGAATGCTGGGTAACGTTGAGAAGATTTTGATCATCGATCAGGATGCTTCCACTTTCTGGATCATAAAAACGCAGAAGTAGTCGGCTGATCGTAGATTTGCCGGAACCCGTGGGTCCGACGATCGCTGTAGTGGTGCCGGGTGCTACCGAAAAACTGATGTTATGGAGGATGGTGCGCTCACTTTCGTAGCCAAAACTGACATCTCTAAACTCAATAGAACCTCCCCGATGCCGTAGCGCCTGGGCATAGACGGCGTCAGCGACTTCCGTTTGTTCATCCATAAGTGAAAACAGGTTCTCCATGTCTACCATGGCCTGACGAATTTCGCGGTACACCGTACCGAGGATGTTGAGCGGGATGGCGACCTGCAACAGGTAGGTGTTGACCACTACGAAATCGCCCACCGTCATGTCTCCGTTACGGATATCAAAGGCCGCCATCACCAGCATAAGCGTGACTCCGGTAGTGATGACCGCGGCCTGCGCCATGTTCAGCAATGACAGACTTTCGCGGGTACGGACTGCAGCCGTTTCGTAGTCCGCCAGGGCTTCATCCAGACGGGCGACCTCATGAGCCTCATTGTTGAAGTAGCGTACCGTCTCAAAATTGAGCAACGAATCCACTGTCCGACTACCGATGTCGTTCTCAGCATCATTCATTTCCCGTCGGATACGGGTGCGCCAGGTGGTAATGACAAAGGTCAGCCAGACATATAACGTGATAGTAGCGACCGTAATCGCGGTATATATAAAACCAAACAGTGCCCAGAGAATACCCCCGACCAGGAGCAGTTCGATGATGGTAGGGACCACGTTGAAGGCTACAAAGGACAGCAGGAAACGGACACTATTGGTACCGCGGTCAATAAAGCGGTTCAGCGCCCCGGTTTTTCGGGAAAGATGAAAGTGAATCGACAGTGAGTGCAGGTGCTCGAAGACTTTCAGCGCGAGCGCCCGCACGGCATTTTGTGCGACGCGTGCAAAGAGTGCATCACGAAGCTCATTCAGCGCCAGCGAAGACAGTCGAAAGATTCCATAAGCCAGAATGACGGAAAGTGGGATGCCAAGCCACAAACCGGTCTCGTGATCGAGGTTGCCCAGTTGGTCCACGGCATCACCCAGTAGCAGCGGCACCACGACATTGGCGGCTTTGGCCAGCACCAGACTCAGTAGGGCGACAAGTACTCTCGTTTTTAGATCTACCCGTTTGGCCGGCCACAGGAAGGGCAGGAGGGTGGAGAAGGTCCTGAGGGAGTTTGAAGATGGGGCGGGATCCATAACGTTTGGCAGTAGGTACGGCTAGCGCCGGGACCGGACGTAACACCGGCACGGTCGGCAGAGGTTTACCTCATTGCTTGCCAGTTGAGCGGAGGCTCGTCCATCAGCGCTGCCTGTTCACGCAGGTCAAGGATATGCTGTTCCCAACTGCGGGGGGTATTAAACCATGGGAAGGCTCTCGGGAAGGCTGGGTCTGTCCAGCGTCTGGCGATCCAGGCGAAGTAGTGCATGAGGCGTAGGGTACGAAGCGCTTCGATCAGGTTGAGTTCCGCTGGGTCGAACTCGGTAAAAACCGTATAGCCCTCAAGGAGGGTATTCAGGGTGCGTTCGCGTTCCTCCCGCTCTCCCGAAAGAAACATCCAGAGATCCTGCACGGCGGGCGCCATTCGGGAATCATCCAGGTCCACCATATACGGCCTGTCTTCGGTC
>DPVA01000001.1 GCA_003529705.1 Gammaproteobacteria bacterium
CTCGGCCCGTCCCATTCAGTTTTTTGGCAGCATTGGGCTTGCGAGCACGATGGCAGGGGGCGGCGTACTCACTTGGTTATTTATTGAGCGTGTTTTTTTTGGATTGGCTCTTGCGGGCAGGCCGGCTGTGTTGGCGGGAATCGTGCTGACTCTGGTCGGGCTTCAATTTATTACTGTGGGGTTATTGGCCGAGTTGCAGGCCCGGACTTATCACGAGTCGCAGGACAAGCCAATCTACGAAATTCGGCATATCTACGGAGGCCGCGAATCAAAGATCTGATCAGTAACGGCTGGCGACAAGGGATTGGGCGTTTTGGTGTTTTGCAACTGTCGTGTTGAATATTTCAATCGTTGTCGTCAATTTTAACTCCGGGCCGTTTCTTAAAGCTGCGGTTGATCTTATTCAGAGTCGGTCTCACGATTATGAGCTGATTGTGATAGACAATCGGTCCTCGGACGGAAGTGCCGAGTTTCTCCGTCGCGATGAGCGAATCCTTTTTATCGAGTCGGGCTGGAACCGTGGCTTTGGTGCGGCTGCAAACTTAGGGGCGGATAACGCAAGTGGTGATTACCTCCTTTTTTTGAATCCAGACGCCTTTATTGCAGCACAAACACCAGAACGGATGGCAAGGTATCTTGCGGAAGAGTCCAGGCGCGGCGTCTGTGGTGCGTTGTTAATGGATCTTCGTGGATGCGAACAGGCCGGTAGTCGGCGACGCGACCCTACCTTGCTGCGTTCGTGTGGGAAGGTCCTGGGAAGGCTTGTACCGGGCCCGCTGTTACCGACATTTGATGCGCATCAGGAAGAACTTCCCACGGGTCCGGCCGAGGTCGAGGCGGTTTCGGGAGCCTGCATGATGGTAAAGAAATCTGTACATCTTGATATAGGCGGATTCGACGAGGGTTATTTTCTTCACTTTGAGGATTTGGACTACTGTAGAAGGGTTCGCGAGAGAGGCTGGATGATCGGGTTTCTACCTGATGCCCCGGTGTTTCATTATCAGGGTGGTTCGAGCGAGACCACTAGCAGCTTCCTTTTGCTCCAAAAGCAACTAGGTCTGCGCCGCTATCTTGATAGGTTCGGCCGTCAGGGGAGTGTTTGCAAAACACTCCGCAGAGCAGCCCTGGGATGCCTAGGGGCCGTAGCGCGAACGATGCTACGTTTTTCTAAAAACGTTAAAACGTTAAAAGAGAAACAAACCGATGGACGGTTTGACGGTACCCAGATCCTGGCCGGGGAGGTGCTCGCGGGTAAACATCCGGTTGTACTCGTCTTTGGAGCCAGAAGCGATGTCGGAGACGGGCTGTGCGCGCGACTCAACGCCTTGGGCCTGATCACAGTCTGTGTCTCGCGCACCGTCGGAATGCTGAAGGCGAGCCCTCTGGTCATTACCGTCCATCCAGACTTGCTGTTGAAGAATCGCCAAGGCGCTCAACTTGATGTCGTAGCAGTCGTAAGCCTTTGTCCAATCTGGGAACTCTCTGGATTTGAAGAGTTCCTCTGCGATATCCAAAAGAACCCGCAACCCTGGGTGGTCTTAAGTTCAACCAGTGTGGTCACGAAAGCGGACCCCAAGAGTCGAATTCCCCCGGATATTGCGGCAAGGCTTAATGAGGGAGAAGAATGGGTGAAAAGCTGCCGAAACGGGGTTGTAGGTCCAACGGTAATTGTGCGACCCACGTTGATTTACGGCGGATGCTGGAATAGGAACATCAACCGAATCAAATGGATAACTAGGAAAACTCGAATAAATCTTGACTTCTCGTTTGGCAAAGGTTTAAGGAGTCCAATCCATTTTGACGACTTGGCTCAATGGGTCGCGGGCCTTCTGGTGCGTGAACTGGGCACCAGAGAGAGCCGGCTTGAGGGGCTGCATTGTGTGGAGTTATCCGGTTCCGAGACACTTTCATTTCGTGAAATGCTGGCTCGCACCCAAAACGCCTCAGGCGTCAGCGGACTTCGCCTTGGATTCGGCCGTAATGCCGCACACCTGTGTTTTATCTGTGCGGCTTGGATCCCGTTCTTTCGGGAGGTACCCAAAGACTTTATTCTACGCCTTGAACGAGATTTCCTATTTTCCAGTGCGGCCGCTATTTTGTTAAAGGAGGAGAAGTTAAGACGCTTCTATCCCTGAGTGAACCAGAAGTCACCGAGATGTGGGTTAGATAAATGACGAGTGCGATAGCTCTCTTGTTTTTTTTGGGCTCCTGCCTTTTGACCATTGCTTTCTTGCACGCTCTCTTGCGCACGAAGAGTCGGCTGCTGTCGGGTGATCGGCCCAGTGGTAGGGGTCTTCACTATCAGGTTACTCCGCGTGGCGGAGGAGTGGCTGTTGTTCTTACAGGTATTTTGTGCGGCGCAGCGCTGAAGATACTCTATGCGGAGTTCAGTCTGGACCTGAACTGGTCGGTTGTGTTGGGTGTTATCGGAGTGGCAGCCATGGGATTCTGGGACGACCACTTCGGCCTGAGTATTCGGTTGCGGTTGTGGATCGGGCTTGGTCTTGCCTGCGTCATCGGCCTCGTCTCTATTGGCCATCATCAATGGGTGCTGTTTGGCAATAATTATCAATGGCCGGTTGAACTGGCGATTCTTCCGGCGACCGTGGGCTTGGTCTGGCTAATGAATCTGTTTAACTTTATGGATGGCGCCGACGGCGTAGCAGGGGTCCAGGGGCTAGTCGCAACGGGAACCCTGGCAATGTGGTTTGGCATCTCAAACGAAACGTCATTGGCCTTGATTAACATTGGGGTGGCTGGAGCATGCCTAGGGTTTCTGGTGTTGAATTGGGCTCCGGCCCGGGTGTTTCTTGGGGACGTAGGTAGCCTTACGCTCGGCCTCTGGTGTGGCAGCATGGCCCTGATCGGCGCGACCCAAGTCGGTATTCCCTTAGAAGCATTCCTGATTTTGGTCGGTATTTTCGCTTTTGATGCCACCCTCACTCTGGCTCGGAGAGTGCTTAAGGGCGCCCGGATCACGGAGGCGCATCGGGAGCACCTTTACCAACGGCTCATTCTCTCCGGCTGGAGTCATCAAAAGGTTGCCTTGCTCACCGCCGGCATAGCCCTGGTGATGGCAGTTTTGGCAACACTAACATTTCGGGTTCCGCAGCATGGCCTATGGTTCTTTCTTCTGGCACTTGCTATTCTCCTTACATACATGGCTCTCGTTACGCGGCTAAGCTCAGCAGGGAGTCAGACCGAGGAAGCATAGAGCCATAATGGAACGTTCGTTGTTCGACAGATTACTCGCTGCCGCAAGGTACCTTTTCGGTCGCTGGCCAGTACTTTTGCACGATGCAATCGCGGTGTGTGTGGCCTGGCTTGGGGCTTTCTGGTTTCGATTTAACCTTGATCGGATTCCGGAGATCTTTCTCGATCAGTCGATAACGTTCCTTCCGCTGGTTGTGTTTTGGCATCTCGTGTTTTTTATCGTTTTTGGAGTCCACCGCGGTGCGTGGCGGTTTACATCGACCCACGACCTGTCAGTGATCCTGAAGTCTGTTGTGGTGGGTACTGCAGTTGTGGCGTTTTCAATTTTTCTAGCGACACGTCTGATCGCAGTCCCAAGGTCGGTCTTTCCGCTCCACGGCGTCTTTCTGATTGGACTCCTCATTGGCACCAGAATTCTCTACCGACTGTTTCGTGACCGGCAGGTTAGTCGAGGCGTGGGGAAACGAGTCCTAATCGTTGGCGCGGGCGCAGCAGGAGATATGCTTCTGAAGGATCTCGGGCGAAATCAGGGGATCAACTATGATGTGGTCGGCTTCATTGACGACGACGAAACCAAGAAGGGTCGGGAGATTCAGGGAGTTAGAGTACTCGACCGCTGTGCAGCGATCCCCCAACTGGCACGATTGCTGCGGATCGAACTGATATTGATCGCTGTACCGAGCGCGAGTGCAGAAGCAATGCGGTCGATAGTTGAATATTGCGAGAAGGCGGCAACCCCATTTCGCACGCTCCCCAAGGTTCAGGATATTCTGGACGGGGCGGCGTCGAGTGCCGATCTGCGTTCGGTCGAACTGGATGATCTTTTGGGCCGTGATCCTGTTAGTCTGGACTGGCGGGCGATGGCAGGAATGATCAAAGGGCGTCGGGTTCTTATTACCGGCGGTGCTGGGTCGATCGGGAGCGAACTTTGCAGGCAGGTCGCTCGACTGGAGCCGGAAGAGATTACACTTTTTGAACAGAACGAGTTTAATCTCTATTCTCTCGCACTTGAACTCGAAGAGCGTTTTCCTTTAGTGACCTTTCGACGCCTCTTGGGGGATGTTTGTGATCCAGAGTCGGTAGAGTTTGTCTTCTCACAATACCAGCCACAGATCGTATTCCACGCCGCTGCGTATAAACACGTCCCGATGCTTCAGGCCCAGGTGCGAGAGACTATTAGAAACAATACCGTTGGAACGATGTTAACAGCTGCTGCCGCGGTGCGATCGGGGGCGGAGAGGTTTATCCTGATCTCGACTGATAAAGCGGTCAATCCAACCAGCATGATGGGGGTGAGTAAGCGTCTCGCTGAGATGGTTGTGCAATTGAACAATGCGGAATCAAAGACGGCCTTTATTACGGTGCGTTTTGGAAATGTTCTTGGTTCGGCCGGGAGTGTGGTTCCACTCTTCGAACGTCAGATTCGGGGCGGCGGACCTGTCACGGTTACTGATCCGATGATGACACGTTACTTCATGACCATCTCGGAGGCGTGCCAGCTGATTCTCCAGGCGTGTGCGATGGGCGAGGGTGGGGAGATCTTTGTTCTCAATATGGGCGAGCCCGTGAAGATTGACTATCTAGCCCGACAAATGATTCGTCTGTCGGGAAAGATGCCAGATGAGGAAATCGAGATCCGGTATACCGGGTTGCGGCCTGGTGAGAAACTGACCGAGGAACTTTTCCATCCCGATGAGGATCTTACTCCGACCTCCTACGATAAAATCCTGCTCGCGCGAAGTCGCGGTGTCAACCGTGTGGAGTTAACGTGGCAACTAGAGGAACTTCGGAGTTGCGTGGAGGTTTATGATCACCATCGCGCCCGGGAAATTGCCGTAAGCCTGGTTCCGGAATATAGGGAGGATAATGACGGCAAGGGGGCACAATCGCCGATCCAAGCAGCATAATCCGGCCCTCAGGGAAACGGCGTGGCCACTACCAGGACGCCAAACCTTGGATGATCAACGTAGTTCACTTCGCCGACCGTGATTGTCCGAGTATCTCGAATTACCCAAGTCGACGGGTTTGGCCGACTGGTGACTGTGTCCTTGACCTTTGATCGCGAGTATTTGTGAGCGTATACGATGGAGGTGCTGAGTCGGCTGGTGCCGGCAAGACTGAGGTGGAAGTAAATGCGAATGTAGGCCCCCACCTCGCCATTTCTCCTTTTGACACGAAATCGAACTGGTGCGAAGTGACCCGTGTTGAGCCTTTTCGCCCCGGCATGAATTACCACCTGATGACTCGGGCTCTTATTTAAGCGTTTTTTTGCCGTTGCTAAAGACCCGGAACCATTGAGCAATGAGTGCCCCCGTCCTGCCGCCGCTGAGTTGCTTAAGATCTCGTTTAACGCAAGCAATCGATCATGGGAGTTGGCGGGCTCAGGCAATCCGCCGGGCGGGACGGCATAACGGAAGATCAGATACTCGAGATCGGTCCGTTCATTAGCTTCCGTGGGGGAAGAATACGGGAGTACAAGAATCGCACAGAGGATGAACGACAGAATATGTCTGAACGATCGCGATGAGTTTTCTATCCTCACGTTGGACTGTCCATCAAGTCCTGAGGGAAAGGGGGGAGCGCGACTTGTTCGTCAAGGAAGTTTACGATCCATTCCGCGAGGGTGGCACGGTGCTCCGGGTCCGACGGGGCAAGACGGATTGAAAGTTCAACGGGGCTTGCCATTGAAAAGATTTCTGAATACTGGGTCAGCAATATCGAAAACCGGTCTGGGGAGATTTGCGCATCAGGGTGAAACAACACCCGACCATTCCTCTTACCACAGCGCAGTTGCT
>DPVA01000210.1 GCA_003529705.1 Gammaproteobacteria bacterium
TAGCTCTGCCAGATATTCGACTGGGGAAAGAGTGCGCGCCCTAAATCGCTCCAAAACATCGAAAGCAGGCAGATAACAGAGTCCTAGATCAGTAGAAGACATACCTCAAACCCCGATAGAACAGACCTCACTAACAGAGTCCACTAAAACCTCACCAATATGGCGCGCCCGGAGAGATTCGAACTCCCGACCTCATGGTTCGTAGCCATGCACTCTATCCAACTGAGCTACGGGCGCGTACTGCGAAAGGCCCGCGATTCTACCATGTGGATCGGGCCTTTTATCTCTGAGAAATGGCGGAGAGGGAGGGATTCGAACCCTCGATGGAGCTATTAACCCCATACTCCCTTAGCAGGGGAGCGCCTTCAGCCGCTCGGCCACCTCTCCGATGGTCTGGAATCAGACGATCGCGTCGAAGTTTATCACTGCTGAACTACGTCTCAAAGAACCTGACGCGGCCAGGGGACTGGATCAAATGTCAGTTGCTGTGGGACTCGGGTTCAGTACCGTCATCAGAGAGTGGCGACGTGGATGAGTGGTCCAGAATCTCCTCACGATGGATGGCTACGTCTCTTGGTGCATTTATACCTATCCGGACCTGGCCGCCTCGAAGACCAAGAACCGTGACCTCTATGTCATCACCAATTTTCAGGGTTTCACCAACCCGACGAGTCAATATAAGCATCCCTGTAACCTCCACCTTGAATTTACAAAGTAGCCAACAACCTTATGCTCAGGTATCAGGCTTCTTCCGCTTCCGTCAGTTTTTCTTCGACACCTTCCCCTTCCAGTTCGAAGGCCTTATGTAGTGCCCGAACCGCAAGCTCAAGGTACTTGTCGTTAACACCGACCGAAATCTTAATCTCCGACGTCGAAATCAGCTCAATGTTGATGCCCTCTGTCGCCAGGGTTTCAAACATCTTAGCCGCCACGCCGGAGTGCGAGCGCATGCCAACACCGACAATCGCAATCTTCGCCAACGTATCGTCCCCAACCACATCACGTGCGTTGAGCTCTTCTGCAATCTTGTTAAGTAGCCGCATTGCCTCGGGGTACTCACTGCGATTAACAGTAAAGGTCAAGTCAGTTGTACCGTCCTGAGCAACGTTCTGAATGATCATATCGATATTGAGATGCGCCGCTGAGATCGGACCAAAAATTCGTGAAGCGACTCCAGGTTGATCAGGCACACCCCGAATCGTTACCTTCGCCTCATCACGGTTGTACGCGATTCCGGCGATTAATGGCTGTTCCATGTCACTTACCTCATGAGTAATTAACGTGCCCGGACCATTCTCAAAAGAGGATAGCACCCGAAGCGGCACACGGTATTTTCCGGCAAACTCAACGGAGCGTGTCTGCAGAACCTTCGCACCCTGGCTCGCGAGTTCCAGCATCTCTTCAACCGTAATTCGGTCCAGGCGCCTCGCCTCGGGAACAATACGGGGATCAGTGGTGTATACCCCATCGACATCGGTATAAATACGGCACTCGTTGGCCTGAAGAGCGGCAGCCATGGCGACCGCCGTGATGTCCGAGCCACCACGACCGAGCGTCGTAATGTTTCCTTCCTCATCAACTCCTTGAAAACCGGCGACCACCACCACACGATCATTTTCCAGATCATCACGGACCCGGACAGCGTCGATATCAAGAATCCGTGCTTTACCGTGGACATTATCCGTCAGGATCTGGACCTGGCCGCCAGTATAGGAACGGGCATCAATGCCCCGCTTGTTAAGAGCCATTGACAACAGTGCGATCGTGACCTGTTCGCCGGTCGAAACCAGAACATCCATTTCCCGTGCTTGGGCATCCGGGTCAATCTCTTTGGCTAACCCCAGCAGCCGGTTAGTCTCTCCCGCCATTGCGGACACCACTACAACCAGGCGCTCGCCCTTCTGATGGCTCGCGCTTACACGGTCTGCTACCGCGTTGATCCGCTCGACGGATCCGACGGACGTTCCGCCATATTTTTCAACTGCTAGGAACATATTACTGATATGACTCGCGATCGGGGCGCGCATTAAACCTGTTTTATTGGGCGAGGTAAAGCCCTCGGGGAAATCAGTCGATTCTCAGCGAGAAGACAACCAGTTTGGCACTTCGGCAAGCGCTTCATCCAGTCCTGTAATATCCCCACCCCCACCCTGCGCGGAATCGGCCCGACCTCCGCCCTTGCCACCCACTTTGGCCGCGAGCTCCCCGACCAGTTCTCCCGCATGACAGCGATCGGTAAGGTCTTTACTGACTCCCACCATTAACGTTGCCTTGCTATCCTGTACACCTCCAAGAACTACCACCGCCGAACCCAGCCGATCCCTTAGCCGGTCCATCATTGCCCGAAGCCCTTTGATGTCGACGTCGTCATATCGTTTGACCAGCAGACGTATCCCGTTAACTTCCTGAGAATCGCTCACAGGATCATCACCGGAGCCGCCGGCCGCCAGTTGGCCCTGGAGCTGCTCGACCTTGCGCTCAAGTTCGCGAACTCGGGTCGCGAGGCTGGCTGCGCGCTCTTCCAGATCGGTCCGCCCAGTCTTAAGTCTCGTTGCCAGCCGGCTTAATGTCGCGCTCTCGTCTACGCCATACTGATACGCTGCCTCTCCCGTTAATGCTTCGACCCGACGGACGCCGGCTGCAATACCGCTTTCCGAGGTGATCCGTAAGGTGCCGATATCTCCTGTTCGGCGTACATGAGTTCCTCCGCAAAGCTCAAGCGAGAATTCTCCCATCGACACCACCCGCACCTCATCTTCATACCGTTCACCAAAGAGCGCAGCAGCGCCCTCAGCCCGAGCCGCTTCAAGATCCATCAGACGGGTACCAACATCGTCGTTGGCCCGGACCTGCTGATTCACCAGCCGTTCCACCTCATCAATCTGCGCTGCCGACATGGCTTCACCGTGAGAAAAATCAAATCGCAGCCGCTCATAGTCAACCAAAGAGCCTTTTTGCTGAACATGGGTGCCGAGCACTTCCCTTAGTGCCGCGTGCAGTAGGTGGGTAGCGGAGTGATTGGCCGCGGTAGCACTTCGACAGTCAGCATTGACCTCGGCTGTGATCTTCGCTCCTTTCGTCAGCGAGCCCAGAGTCATCCTGCCGGCGTGGCCAATGACTTTATGTGCAAGGAAATGCACCTCGGACACCTCAAACGCGCCGCCAGCCCAGGTCAATACACCCTTATCCCCAACCTGTCCGCCACTCTCTGCATAAAACGGTGTCTGGTCAAGAATCACCAGACCTTGTTCCCCATTCTCTATCGCTTCGACTTCAGCATCATCCGTCACGAGCGAGAGAACCGTGGCACTGCCGTCGAGGCCATCGTAGCCCGTGAAATCTGTTCGTTCCTCAACACTGACCCTGGCGACCCCTTCCCTACGAAACTGACTCGCGGCACGGGCCCGATCCCTTTGGCCGGCCATGGCCTGCTCAAAACCTTCCATGTCGACACTCAGGCCACGCTCCCGTGCATAATCGGCTGTGAGATCAGCGGGAAAACCAAAAGTATCGTAGAGTCGGAAGGTAAGCTCGCCTGGAATCACTGTTCCCGAAAGATCATCAAGCCCCTGCTCGAGAATACGCAGGCCCTGGTCCAGTGTCTGCGCAAAGCGTTCCCCCTCAACCGCCAATGTCTCTTCCACCCGCTGCTGGGCCTTAACGAGTTCCGGACAGGCCTCGCCCATTTCCTCGACCAGCGAGGCAACCAGCTTATGCATGAAGGGGCCAGATGCACCCGCCTGATAGCCATGGCGAATCGCACGACGAACGATACGGCGCAACACATAACCACGACCCTCGTTAGATGGGACCACTCCATCCGCAACCAGGAACGCACTGGAGCGAATATGGTCTGCGATCACCCGTAACGATGTGTTGTTAAGGTCGTTACAGCCGGTAACCTCACCTGCTGCCTTAATCAATGCAACAAAAAGATCGGTCTCGTAGTTGCTATGCACCCCCTGCAGAACAGCCGCGAGGCGTTCGAGGCCCATCCCCGTATCCACCGATGGCTTGGGTAAAGGCGCATCGTGACCTTCTGCATCACGATTGAATTGCATGAAGACGAGATTCCAGATCTCAACATAACGATCACCGTCGGCATCGGGAGATCCCGGCGGACCACCTTCAACCTCAGGACCATGATCATAAAAAATCTCACTGCAGGGTCCACACGGACCAGTATCACCCATAGCCCAGAAGTTATCGCTCGCACCGATCCGGGCAAAACGCTCAGAGGGAACCCCGATTTCGCCAAGCCAGATATCTGCCGCTTCGTCGTCTTCTTCAAAGACCGTCACCCAAAGTTTTTCCGCTGGCAGGCCGTAACCTTCAGTCAGGAGTGTCCAAGCATGCTCGATCGCCTGGAGCTTAAAGTAATCACCAAAACTGAAATTACCGAGCATTTCGAAAAATGTGTGATGTCGGGCGGTATAACCGACGTTATCAAGGTCATTATGTTTGCCGCCGGCCCGCACGCAGCGTTGGGCGGTGACCGCCCGGTGATAGGATCTCTTCTCCTGACCAAGAAACACGTCCTTGAACTGCACCATCCCCGCATTGGTAAACAGCAGCGTGGGATCGTTATGAGGCACCAACGGACTGCTTGGTACGATTTCGTGCCCATTTGCAGCGAAATAATCCAGAAATTGCTTTCTTATGTCCCGGGTCTTCATTTTCTTCAGCGACAGAACATCACGGTCCGGTAAACCAGACAGCGGGTGAAAACCTGATTTTAACCGGGACTTTGCCATTCGCCGAGCACTTGGCAAATGGTGTCCGTATCGAACCCTCGGCGCTGCAGATACGAAGCCCGGCGAGCCCAGTCCCTGTAGTCCTGAATCACAGGGTCCGGAAATCGGCTGGAATGCTTGGCGGATGCGATTTCGATCCAGGAGACTTCCACCTCAACCAGGAGGCTATCAATAATCTCCGGGGCTACATTACGTTTGCGCAATTCCTGACGAATATACGCCGGGCCGTAGCCTGCCTTTGCGCGGTGAGAAATAAGCGCCTGCGCATAGCGCACGTCCGAAAGTTCATTACGCGCACACAACTCATCGAGCACCTGATCTACGAGAGATCTTTTAAAACCTCTCTGAATCAGTTTTTCTTGTAACTCACCGCGACTGTGCTCACGCCGCACGAGCAGGCTGAGCGCCTTGTCGCGGACCTGCACGCGCGGGTCCGCCATGCCGTCAATCATAGCGATCTGGCGGTCTATGCCTCTTCTGTTCCAGACTCAGGTTCGGATTCCGCCGCAACATCGGCGCCAGCCTCTAGCCGGTTACCGGCCTCATTGAGACCCATCTTCTGGCGGACCAGAATTTCGATCTCCGATGACGTATCAGGATGTTCTCTCAGAAATTCGCGAACATTATCCCTGCCCTGGCCGATTCGCTCGCCGTTATAAGAGTACCAGGCACCGGATTTCTCAACGAGCTTATGCTCGACACCCATGTCAATAAGCTCCCCCTCCTTGGAGATACCTTCGTTATAGAGTATGTCGAACTCACATTTTTGAAACGGGGGTGCCACCTTGTTCTTGACTACCTTGACCCGAGTCTGGTTCCCCAGAATCTCGTCGCCCTTTTTTACAGCACCGATACGACGGATATCGAGCCGCACCGAAGAGTAAAACTTGAGGGCGTTGCCGCCCGTTGTGGTTTCGGGATTACCGAACATAACCCCGATCTTCATACGGATCTGATTGATAAAGATCACCATGGTATTTGAGCGCTTGATGTTGGCGGTAAGTTTGCGCAGTGCCTGGGACATCAGTCTGGCCTGCAAGCCAACGTGGTGATCGCCCATTTCCCCTTCGATCTCAGCTTTGGGGGTTAACGCAGCTACAGAATCCACTACAACTACATCAACAGCTGCCGAGCGCACCAGCATATCAGCGATTTCGAGCGCCTGCTCACCGGTGTCGGGCTGCGATACCAGGAGATCATCCACCCTCGCACCCAATCGTTCCGCATATACCGGGTCCAGCGCGTGTTCGGCATCAATAAAAGCGCAGGTGCCGCCAGCCTTCTGGGCCTCGGCAATCACTGAAAGTGTGAGGGTTGTCTTGCCTGAGGATTCCGGGCCATAAATCTCGACAACACGACCGCGTGGTAACCCGCCGATTCCGAGAGCAATATCGAGTCCGAGTGAGCCAGTCGAGATGCTTTCGATGCTTTGTCCAGCCTGGGCGTCGCCGAGACGCATTACTGAGCCTTTCCCAAACTGGCGTTCGATCTGCCCGAGAGCTGCGTCTAAGGCCTTCTGCCTGTTCTCATCCATGTGTCACTCCGATTAATTGCTGAAATTCTCTGATATGCTGATTTCGTTGACTGCGCATAACCAACGCCCGGCAGATATCTGGATCTAGGGACATTATTTCATAATCCAAATGATCAACCCAGCGAACTGCTTCACAAATTCATGCCGGCATGGCCTGAATAAGCCGAACAAGTTCCGAAAGCGCTGTCACCACAGACCGGTAGCGTACTTCGTCACGATTGCCATGGAAATGAAACCGCTCGGATACGGCATCCGCTCCGGGTAACTGCCAGGCCATGTATACGGTGCCTACAGGCTTTTGATCACTTCCGCCGCCGGGGCCGGCAATGCCCGTGACCGAAACCGCAACGTCGGCGCCTGTACGCTCAAGCGCCCCTGACACCATCGCCTCGGCCACCTCGGCGCTGACCGCGCCATGGCGCGAGATCAAGGATCCAGGGACCCCGACGAGCGATTCTTTGGATGCGTTACTGTAAGTAACGAGACCACACTCGAACCAGTCTGAACAGCCAGCCAGGGAAGTCACCGTTTGGGCGATCCAGCCTCCAGTGCATGATTCGACGGCAGCGAGACGCCAACTCCGATCCAGCAAAATCTCGCCGGCGGTGACAGCGATTTGCATAAGTTCATCTGATTTGGTCATCTAAAAATAGTATCCACAACTGCCTCGGGCTGTCCTGGCAGGCATTATCATTATCGAGTAGCTCACAGCGTGAGCCCGCAGATCCCTGCCCGAATTGCCAGAAAACCGGACCAGATTTCTATAATAACGGCCTTTGGGATATACCGAAATATGAAAACACCGCCGACGCTAAAACAACACCATAG
>DPVA01000067.1:0-1107 GCA_003529705.1 Gammaproteobacteria bacterium
GCCGGTGGGTATAGTCGGGCACGTACAGCATCCGGCCATGCGCCCCGACAGTATCGGGCGCCATGCGCAGAAAATCAGACGGCGCCGCGTCCCAGTCATGCGGCGGACAGGTGAACCCCACCTGATACGGGAAGAGTTTGTTTCTGGGCTCTGACCAGTGGGTAGGCTTTGCGTAGGTGCTCATAATGTCCCAACAGCTTCGCGCATCCATTGCTGTAAAGCTTTGATAGAGTGCTCTGAATTGACACCCCCCCTCGGATCGACCACCAGTGGTCCAGGTCGGTAGCCGCGGTTGTTAAATCCGCGCTGCTGGGATTCCACAAGGTAAATGTCTTCTTCAACGGTAGTCTCCCGGTCCTGCACCGCGAGATCGTGAATTACCGCCGAACTGATCCCATCAGCCGTATACCACCCCCGTGCGATAGTGACAGCGTCCACCGCAGTCGGCTGCCAATGATAAGTATTTAGGACATTTCCCGGATAAACCTGAAACGAAAATGTTGGCCACAGGTACCAGGATGAATAGTCACCAGCATACTTGTTCGAAGAGAGATCTATCTGGTAGGTCATCTGCTCTAGATTCTGGCACTCGGTAGTGTGTCGAAGACAATAACCCTGTGGTTGGATGTCATAAGTGTCCGGCTTGACCACTCCGGTCGAAAAGGTCCGGTGATTGATTCGGCAGTGATAACACTCTGAATAGTTCTCGACCGATACCTTCCAGTTACATTTCTCGTCAGCTCGGATGGTCTCAATTGGCACCAAGCGGTCAATGTGGGGGACAAAGTTACGCAGTTCGGCTTCGACACCCGGATACCAGTCCTCCATCGGATCGGCACCATCATCGAGATTGACAAAAATGAATCCACAGAACTCTTGGGTGCGCACCTGGGTCAAACAGATCTTCTCCCGGACCTCAGCGGGTACCACTTCGGTATTCGGTCCGCGCAAAAGATGTCCATCAATATGATATGACCATGCATGATAGGGACAGACCAGCGTCTTCTTGCCCTCACCCTGCCCTTCTACCAGTTGATGGGCGCGGTGCTGACAGACGTTGTAGAAGGTATGAAGAACGTTCTGGTTGTCGCGGATACAAAAGAGCCC
>DPVA01000067.1:1410-6702 GCA_003529705.1 Gammaproteobacteria bacterium
GATACAAAAGAGCCCCTGTCCTGCAATCTCGAAACTGAAGTAGTCCCCAGGTTTTGCCGCCTGTGAGACATGGCCCGCGTACTGCCAGGTCCGGACAAAAAGATCGCCGCGTTCATTCTGGTAAATCGACTCGCTGGTGTAATAGGCAGCATCCAGGGAAAAAGTGATCTCACTGGAGTTTACCGATGATGCTTCACGACGCATTTGATATTACCTATCCCGCAAGTAGATACCCATCTCGTGTCGGCGCTGATGGAAGCGCTCTATGCTCGCGATCACCGAGTCGTCGGCATCCGCAATCACAAATGCCATCAATGATTCCAACAGAGCTGAAAGCGCGACAGTCGAAATGAACATTAAGGGCGTATCAACGGATATCTGAAACTTATAATCAGCCCCTTCAAATATCGGTGACGCGGGGCTGTCTGATATCGCAATGATCGTCAATCCTTGTGTCCGCGCTGCCTCTACTGCCTCTGCTACTTCCCGACGGTAAGGCTTAAAAGTCATGGCGAGCAGTACATCCTGACTATCGGCACGAACCAGGCTATCCACTGGTACTGAACCTTCCTGGGGAATCGAGACAACATTATCAATTGCCATATTGGCGAGATAAGCGAAATTAGTAGCCACTGCATTGACCAAGCCTACGCCCAGTACATAAGTCTTGCGCGCGTTCACAATTTCATCCGCTGCGGCCTTGAGGTCGACTGGCATATTCATGGCGTACAGTTTTTCTATATTGGCAATAGTCGCGGCAGCACCCTCTGCATAAATGCTATCCGGGAGGTCTCCAGAACTGATCGACTGCAACCATTTTGCCTGATCGCGGTAGACATAATCGCCGTGACGAATCTGCTCACGGAACGGCTTGCGAAAATTCTCGTAGCCCTCAAACCCGATCCTGCGCGCCATTCGGACCAACGAGTTTGGTTTCACCCTTGCCTTAACGGCGATCTCACGGATCGAGCTAACCCCAATCTCATTGGGATTCTCAAGAACATAAGCTGCGGTTTTCTGAAGTTCTGGTGTGAGGCTCGGTAGGGTCTCAGTTAGATACTGCAGTACTTGTGCCGGCTCAAACATTGACTTAATTGGTACACTTGTTTCTTTCATAACATTAATTGTACACTTGTACCTTAACTTATGCGACACCTGCAGATGACTGATTCAGCCCGGTTAGTGCAGAGTCCAAATCATTAAAGGTCTCCTGTGTTTTTCGCTATTAACCATGTACGAAAATCTTTTTGAGCCAATAAGTCTCGGCCCAACCGAGCTAAGAAACAGGATTTTTAACCCGCCACATGGGACAACACTGGGCGCCGATGGTCTCGTTAGCGATGAACTCATTGCCTACCATGAGGCTCGGGCAAAAGGGGGAGCTGGGCTGATCATCCTAGAGGGTATGGCGTTCCACCCAAGCTTTGCTTTTGAGTCAGCCTATCTCAATGCCGGGCGTGATGACATTATCCCTGGCATGACAGAGTTGTCTCGCGCGTGCGGTGCGCATGGTGCAGCTGTTTTTGGCCAGTTATTTCATGCGGGCCGATCAGTTCGTTACAGTCATGATGGGTCCCGACCCTTAGTCTTTTCAGCATCTGATACCCCAGACGACCGTTATCGAGTGGTACCAGTCCCCATGCCAAACGACATGATCTGGGAAGTCATTGAGAGTTACGCTACGGCAGCCGCGCGACTCGCTGAAGCCGGACTCGACGGTATTGAAATACTTGCCAGCCAGGGGTATTTAATCGGACAGTTTCTTAATCCCGCCACCAATCGCCGTGATGACGAGTTCGGCGGCAGTTTGGAAAACCGTATGCGGTTTTTATCTGAGTCGATCACAAGAACCCGGGGGGCTATTGGGAGCTCAAAAACACTTGGTATTCGAATCACGCTTGATGAGAAAACTCAATTCGGCATGGAAGCGGGAGAGACGATTAAAGTCTGCCAGAATCTGGAGAAAGAGGGTCACCTGGATTATTTCAGTGTGATTTCGGGCTCATCTTCCTCGCCTGACGGCTGGATTCATGTATTTCCTCCCATGGCGGTACCGCCAGCCTTTGTCGCCGATGATGCTGCACAACTTAAGTCTGCAATTACCAAGCCCGTGCTTGTTGCCGGACGTATCAACCAAGCCCAAGCTGCGTCACAGATATTGAGTGAAGGCAAAGCAGACATGATCGGCATGGTACGCGCCTTGATTGCTGATCCGGAATTTCCCAATAAAGTCGCAGCGAACCGGAGTGAAGATATCCGGGCATGCATTGGCTGTAATCAGGCCTGTGTTGGCCATCGCCTGACTCATCATGCTATCTCCTGCATACAGAATCCGGTTACCGGGCGGGAATTGGAGTTTCGACCTCGATCAACACGACCCAGACGCTTAGTATGGGTGATCGGTGGCGGTCCAGGCGGCATGAAAGCGGCTGTCACTGCCGCAGACCAAGGACACGAGGTCATCCTTTATGAAAAACAACCCAAACTGGGCGGACAAGTCAATTTGGCTGAGAAACTACCCGGTCGATCTGAATTTGGCGGTGTCACCACTAACCTGATAGGCGAACTTGACCGCAATTCCATTCAAGTCTGCTTATCGTCTTCAGCAAGCCCAGAGGCACTTCACACTATAGAGCCTGATGTCGTCATTGTCGGTACGGGGGCCGTTTCCCGTCTGCCTGAAGTTGAGATCACCGGCACACAACTTCTTAGTGCATGGTCAGTCATCGCCGGCGAAAAACCCGCAGGTCATAATTTGGTGATTGCTGACTGGAGTTCGGACTGGTCCGCAATGGGCATCGCTCATATGCTTGCACTAAGCGGACACAAGGTCAGGCTTTTTTCAGGGGCAAGCAGTTGCGGTGAATCCATCCCCGCGATCGTGCGGGATCAATGGTTTGGTGAACTTGAAAGTCTCAACGTCGAATTGACTTGTTACGCACGGTTTTTTGGCGCCGAAGACCAAACCGCTTTTTTTCAACACACCATCAACGGTGAAGCTATTATTTGTGAAGATGTAGACGCGGTTGTCAGTTGCTACCCACCTCGGTCAAACAACGATTGTGATTGGATAAGTGGGCTAGAGGTCTCAGGTGCAAGCGCCCTTCAGATCACAACAATCGGTGATGCATTAGCCCCTCGGACCGTTGAAGAAGCCGTCCTTGAGGGATTTAAGGCGGCATGGATGATTGAGTAAATTCACTGCCGCTGGCAGCAGCGGCCTCAGCAGGAATAATTCATGAACGGGAATGAGTGGCTCGACTCAACCCTGTGGGAGTGTCTGAGTGCGCCAACAGCAGAAGGGTCTACGTTGCCTAACACCGCTTACGTGGACCCTGAATTCTTCAAGGCCGAAAGAGACTGCGTATTCAAAAACAATTGGGTTTTCGCTGAGTTTGCGCATCTTTTACCTGAGTCAGAATCCGTCCGGCCAGTGGAAGTTGCCGGTCAGTCACTGCTTCTCACCAAAGATGCCGACGGCATCATCCGGGCATTCCATAATGTCTGCATTCATCGAGGTGCAGCACTCGTCGAAGAACCAAAATCCAACTGCCGCAATATCGTCTGCCCGAATCATTCATGGAGCTACAGCCTCAAAGGTAAACTCCTCGCCCGACCCCATTTTTTCGGGGGGGATCAGCACGATACGGAACCCGCGGACTGTGCCACCACAAATCTTAAAGAGATAGCGTGCTACACGTGGCATCACTGGATATTTGTCAACATCGCCGGCAACGCCGGTCCTTTCTCGTCTTACATCGCTCCGGTACTTGAAAAGATTAACGATTACGATCTGGACTCGCTCGGGCCTGGCGGCAGTCTGAGTTTTGATATCGAGGCCAACTGGAAACTCGCGGTGGAGAATTTTATCGAGCCCTATCATGTGTTCTCCTGTCATCCTTGGCTGCATTCATTTGTGCCAATGGTAGAGCGGGATCCACCTACCTTTGAGGATCATATCCTGCTGTGTGGGTATACCTTCCAGGGAACCGATCCCGCCCGAGGCGAAGGTCTTCCATATTTTCCAGGCCTACCAGAGCACAAGAAAAACCGTGGTGACTGGTTTGTGCTCTTTCCAAATTTTGCGTTTGAGATTTTCCCTGACCAACTGGTGACCTTGGTCACAACGCCGATCAGTGCCGACTCCAGCAGGGAAACGATCAGCCTGTACTTTGTTGGTGACGGTGCGAGCGGCAAGCAGTATCAGGGTGCGCGCGATACCGTCATCAAAAACTGGCATGACCTTAACCTTGAAGACATCGGGATTCTGGAAAGAATGCAAAGAGGCCGTCTGTCCGATGGCTTTAACGGCGGCGTCCTGTCTCCCTATTGGGATCCTGTGCAGCAGCACTTCGCCCGTCTGATTTATCAGGCAATGGCCCCAAAGGATCAATAGCCTCCATCCTGTTTTGAGAAAGCCCGCTGTCAAACCAAACCCACTATTCGATTCATGCGCCTGAGTAAGATTGAACTCTGGGATTTCAAGATTCCATTTCGGGATGGCCCCTACAAGATGTCCCACGTCGTCCAAGAGACCACGTTCGGACAGGTATTGTGCCTGCATACCGACGACGGCGTCTGCGGTCTTGGAGAGATCGTGCCTGCCCCAGCGCTTCAGCCAAAAGAACGTCTTGCACTCTATTCGGAGACGGCCACTCTGCTCGCAGAGCTGGCTGGACAGTCTGAAACAACGCTGCGTGGACTAATCGACCAACTTCAGAAGAAAGATGCTTCCTGGAACGGAATCATCTTTGGACTGGAGACGGCCTATTACGATCTTCTTGCGCGACACACCGGTGTTGACTTTGCGGAGGTACTTGGTGGCGCGCTTGATACGAGCATCGAGGACTATTTTTCAATCTCCGAGGAGCAGCCCGATCACGTTCGCCAAAGAATTCTGATGGCCGGGGCACAACGAAAAGTCATCCAAATCAAGGTTGGGGTATACAGCCTTGCGCATGAACTCGGACTTATCCGAACAGCGCTCGACCTCATGCACGAATCCCAGACGCTTTTGGTTGATGCCAACGGTGGATGGTCACTCGCCCAGGCGACCGAAGCGATTGGTGAAATTCAGGATCCCCGCCTGATTTGGGAAGAACCATGCGTGTCGTACGAGGAGAATCGGTACCTCCTCGAGAATTTCGATACACAAATACTCCTAGACGGCGAGACCAGCAGGGATTTTGACACCGCAAAACGTGCCGTTAACGATGGCACAGCCTTTGGCATGTGCGTCAAGCCTGCATTGATCGGCGGACTCAGCACCGCCCGGCAGATCCGGGATCTTTG
>DPVA01000031.1 GCA_003529705.1 Gammaproteobacteria bacterium
ACGGTGCATTCCGGTCGTATGTTGCGCCGTAATTTTCTCTGGATTGATTTTGATGATATGCGCGTGGAAGTTTCCCCCGGTACCCTCCGCAACACCAAGGTCAGCATAGAGATGGTCGCCCCGCAGGCCTGGGCCGAATTCACGATCCTTGACATAATTGAAGGTTGACATCTGCTTATTCCAGCCCTGAAGAGTTTGGCGGGTCATCTTTGATAGCTTCTCGGCCCAGTCTTCGGCAACCACACCACCACCGACTGCCTGCCCGACCGTCTCTGTCTCGGACTTTGCTGGTCCATACACCTGCAAGACCGAAAAGTCGTCAGACACTCGCGTTTCGTTATGCAGAACTCTGCTCTCTATGAGAAAGGTATCTCCCGGATTGAAAACCATTTTCTCATCGCCTGGCGCATCGTTTATGCCTGCAATGACAAAATCGATGTCACCAGCGAGCATATAGTTGAATTGCAAATCGTATTCGTGACGGTGCATTCCGGTCGTATCGTGAGGTTGCGTTCCGGCCGTATTTTGAGCCGTAATTTTCTCTGCCTCAACGAACTCTGGATTGACTTTGATGATCTCCCCATGAAATTGACCGCCGGTCGCTTCCGCGAGACCAAGGTCTTGATATAAGCCGCCGCTACGCAGGCCCGGTTCAAATGTCCGATCCTTGGCATAAGTGAATGCCGTTTTCTGCGCGTTCCAACCCTGTAAACGTCTGTTATTCATCTTGAGCCTCCTTCAAATAAAATTGAGTTAGTACATACATTGTTTTAAAAACTTTCGAACACCGCATAGATTTACGCAACACACCCGCTTGACTCATGTGATCGTTATCTGTATTTCGCCATACTCTCCTTCTTCTCCGTAGCGCACCGTTGTCAACGCACCAGGTTCTGCTGGGGCGTGCGCTATAGAACCCGTTGTAATGGTCAAACCCTTTTGAAAGCCGAACCCTCGCTGAGACAGAAAATTGGCTGCCCAATGCAGTCCGGCCACCATTTGTGAAAATGGCTGTCCTTGAATCCGGGAAGCAACGAGATTACCGTCATAGTAGATGGCAACAGGAAACTCCGCGAGATCAATATCGCGCCAACCCGGGATTTCATCACCGATAACGATCGCGCCCGCGTTCGCAAAATCAGCAGCAGCTTTAACAATATCGGAACCACTGGGTGGCCAATATGACGGATCACAATACCATCGCGTGTCACACACATCGATCGTCATAACAACTGTCTCAATAGCAGCCTCAATCTCCTCTTTACTGTATGGGGTATCTCTGCTGGGTAAATCCTGTCCCAAACGAAGGGCGACCTCCCCCTCTATCTGGGGATGGTTACGAAAATCAGACATTCGAAAATGGCCAGGACTCTTCTGTGTAACACTTTTATAGTAACGCCCATAATAGCCTGGAGGCATTCCTGCTTTCCACGCGCCAACCTCTTCGTTTATCTTGGCATGGACCGCATCCTGTATGGTCAAAGATTCCTCGAGACTCGTCGGCCAAAGGTCTTCGGAAATATTCACGATACCACCGTCTCGCCATGCCGCGGCTAGCGCATTGGATACTTTTTCGATCTTATCCTCTTGCATTGGATTCTCTGCTTGTGTGTGTAGCGCCAGTCACGTGTGGTACTGACAAGGCTCGGACCGTCTTTCTAATTTCTTTGACCATGATCGGGCTGAGCTCCTGGCAGGGTCCGAGTCCTGCACCGCCCACCACTGCTTCCTCTACGTATTCATTTCCACCCGATAATTGGTCTTGCTGTATTGATTTTACCGGTCCTTAGCCTCACCCTCTTTTACCCATAACAGTATCGGGCAGCCACGTCGCGATTTCGGGGAAGACGATGAGCAAGCCAATCATCAGCACCATCACGGCCATGAACGGCAGGACGCCGATCCAGACGTCCAATATCGTCGACTTTGGCGCCTCTACCCCCTCGGCCATCGCCGTCTCGGCGTTCACATCCTGCCGTACTCCGTGCAGGATGTAGAGGTTTATGCCCTCGGGCGGGCTGATAATCGCCGCTTCCCCAATAATAATACTGATGATGCCGAACCAGACCAGGTCGATGTCAGCGGCATGTAGGATCGGGCCCAGAATCGGCACCGTGCACAGCAGCATGGCGGTGGGTTCCATAAACGTGCCCAGCAAGAGGTAGAACACCACCAACGTGATAACCAGCTGGACGGTAGTCATGTTCCAGCTGATTACTATCGCGGAGAGGTTCTGGGAGATGCCCAACCTGACGAAGGCAAAGCTCATGACGAAGGCTGAGATAACTATCAGGAAGATCATGCCCGAGGTCCGGGCCGCGGCCAGAGTCGCTGCCTTGATCATCTCCATGTTGTACGACATCGACTCCCGTAGTTGTCCCGCGATCGCCGGGTATCGCTCACCCAATTCCAGCATTCGGGCCCTGGTCCTTTGCGGCAAGAACGGCAGGCCGCCGTTGCGGTTCGCTTTCTCAAGGAACCAGAACATGATCGGCGGCCCGGAGTTGCTGATCAGCGCCAGGACCAACGCCCCGGTGACGCCGAATGCCGCTGCCTCGGTGGGCGTGGCGATCCCCATGTAGATCGTGCCCAGAACCATGAAGATAATGGCGAAGATGGGTATCAAAGCCAACAGCCCGACGAACCGGTCCTTCCAGCTTGACACCGCCTCCTTTGGCGCGATCGACGGGAAGGCTAACGCCAATCCCGCGATCATCAACATCATCAGGAACGCCAGCATGAAACCGGGGATGAACCCCGCCAGGTATAACCGGCCAATGGATTCCTCCATCAGCACCCCCCACAGGATGATACCGATGCTGGGTGGGATTAGGATGCCCAGGGTGCCGCCAGCGGCCAGCGATCCGAGGACCATCCGTTCGTCATAGTTCTTCTTCTGGAACGTCGGCAGCGCCACCCGGCTGATTGTGGCCGCAGTAGCAGCGCTCGACCCGGCGCAGGCGGCGAAAATGGAGCAGGAGGCGATGTTGGTGTGAAGCAGCCCGCCCGGCAGCCTATTCATCCAGCGGGCGATGGCGTTGTACATCCGGTCTCCGATCCCGCTGCGGAGCATGATTTCGCCCATCAGTATGAAGAGGGGCACCGCGATCAGGATGAAGTTGTTGCTGGTCTCCCAGGCTTTGTTCCCCAAGATGTTCCACAGGGGAGCATCAGAGAAGAAATACATCAACAACAGCGACAGAAGGCCAATAGCGCCCGCCACATACATGCCAACCATGAAGAAAACACCCATCATGGCGAATGCTGAAGTGAGGATCATACCCATATTTCTTTATCCTTTTTGCTCTATGTTATCGACGAATCTTCAACGATCGAGGTACTGGAGACCGCCCGGTAGCTCTCGGTGCCACCGGCCCATTTGTGGAAGACGGGCAAGGCGCCCTCCGCCACGGCGTGGACCAGCATGTACACTGCGATCAGGCTCACCATGCTGAAGCCGATGGCCACCAGCGACTGGGGTATCCAGATAGGGGTCAGGGGGTAGTCGTTGGAGACAGCACCGAGCTCGTAGGACCTGAGCACCATGCGCCAGGTTTTCCAGGCGGTGATGCAAACGAAGAACGCCATCGACGCCACCGCGACCCAGTCCGCTACCGCGCGGACCCGAGGCGACATGTAAGGCAATAGTACGTCGATGCGTACATGCGCCCCGGCCTGTAGGGCGTAGGCAAATGCCCAGGTGCTGCCCATGGCCATAACGTAGCCGCTCAACTGGTCCGTGCCAGGGGAC
>DPVA01000223.1 GCA_003529705.1 Gammaproteobacteria bacterium
CGGGATTGCCATCCGCGCAAGAAAAGAGGCTGAGTCGACACCGGCGCTACTCGCTGCAGTCGCCCGCATGGGCATGGATAGCGGTACAGGGAATGTTTTTGCCGACGGCAAGGGTTATGCGTTTCCCGCGGCGGCGTTGATTAACGGCTCACTGATTCACAGCCTGGATTTTGATGACACACACATTGCCGCTACGGTGCATCCAACCGCGCCGGTGCTGGCGGCGGCTCTTGCGGCGGGGCAAATGGTCAGTGCTGATGGGGCTAACGTGCTGGCTGGCGTGATTGCGGGCTACGAGGTGATGTGCCGCCTCGGACGGGCACTGAAACCTGCAGATCATTATGATCGAGGATTCCATCCCACAGCGACGACTGGGGCCTTTGGTGCCACGGTTGCTGCTGGCCGCGCGTTGGGACTGTCCCCTGAGCAACTAAGCATGGCATTGGGTATTTGCCTGAGTCAGTCAGCCGGATCGATGCAGTTTCTGGTCAACAGCGCCTGGACCAAACGTTTTCAAGTGGGTAATGCCGCTATGGTGGGTGTTATTGCGGCCTCGCTTGCCTCGGAGGGTTTCATCGGTGCGGCCGATGCGGTTGACGGGGATGCAGGATTTCTCAAAAGCTATGCGCCGGATCCGGACCCGACGCTTGCGGTTAAGGGTTTGGGCGACTTTTGGGAAACGCTTGAGATCGGAGTGAAGCCTTATCCTTCGTGCAGGTTCAGTCATGCAGCGATCGATGGGATCGTCGATATTGTCGGTAAGGGTGTCAATGAATCGCAGATTTCTGAGATTGCGATTGGATTACCGCGCAAAGGCATGGACCTCACGGCTTTGCCGGAGGAGTTTCGGCGCAAGCCCAAAGGTGTGGTCGGAGGTCAGTTTTCAATGCATTTTACAGCGGCCGTTTCCGCGCAGACGGGCAACCTCACCTGGGACGATTACGCGCGGTATTTGGATGATCCAACAACCCTGTCACTCGCTGAACGTATCGTGGTCAGCGAAGATCCGCAGATGGATGCGATTTATCCCGAACGGATGGGCGGTAAAGTGACGATCCAATTCCGCGATGGTACGAGCCAGAACCGTTGCGTAGAGATTCCTCGCGGTGAGCCTGAAAATTTCCCGGCGGCTGGGCTGCACCAGAGCAAGTTCCTTTCTCTCGCTGAACCCGTACTGGGTGATGCCGCGGTTGGACTGCATGAACGGCTCATCTCGTTCGCGCAAGCCGAAACTGTCAATACGCTGTTCGGGTAGTGTGGCTCGGCGTCTCAGCCGAGCACCGACAGACTGCTGGCAGGATTGGGTGCGCGGTTCCGGGAGAAGAAACCCAGATTGATCTCGTGGCCGGTGCGCGCGAGCTGGAACCGGATCGGATTCCGATCATGGTCTGCTCCTTGTTCGCAGGCGCTTATCAGCGCTGCCATCATCTCACCGACTGCCGGCGCAGTTTTGAACTGGTTCCCACTGGTGCCGATAGCGATGTAATAACCGGAGACATCGGTACAGTCATAGACTGGAATCCAATCATCACTCACATCCCAGAGGTCGGCCACACCTGCCAGGGTATTGGGTATGCCAAGGCTTGGAATACGTTGGGCCAGGCGATACACGGCCTCGATGCTCTGCGGCGAGAGATTGCGGTCAAAATCATCTGGATCTGCTGCCATTTCAATTTCGCCGCGGGCACCCAGACTGCCGGCGAGGACGTTTTCACCGGTATCTGCCCGAATGTAACCACCAATATCGGTGTCGTACAGCATGATGAGTGACTGATCGCTCGTTGCAGCATCGGCACAGCATATGTGTGCCACCTCATGTCGAACCACACGTGTCTGGATACGGTGTTGGACGCCCGGCTCTGCCAAGGCGTTGATTGCTCGCCCATGCGGTCCGGCCGCATTAACCGCGATTTGGCAGTCGACTCTATCGCCTCCCGAAAGTGTGACGGCCCTGACATGGTTTTCGGTAATGTCGATATCGGTGACCCGCTCGCCAAAACGAAAGTGCGCGCCATGCTGTTGCGCAGCACGCTGCAGGTTATGCGCTGCAAGTTGGGGGTCCGGACAAAAGCCACCTTTGGGGAAGAACACGCTTTCGAGCGCGGTTTCTGAACGGGCGCCAAATTCAGGATCGTCCGAGGTCACGGGCGGTCCGAAACTAGCGAGATCCCAGTTCGGAAAGAGGCTTTGCAGTTTGGTCACCGACCAGCATTCAAACGGTATTCCCAGTTGACGTGAGAATTCGAGTTGGCGCCTTAGAAAGCCATTGTTTGCTGTCTTGAACGTCAGTACACCAGCAAGATGAAAGGGTGCGATGGGTTCGTCGGAGGTCAATTCCAGAAATCCACTCCAGTCCTGCCAACAGTGAAAGCCCTCCCAGGCGAGTGCTGAGCCTTCCATGGTTGAGTACTGGGTCCGCACCATCGCAACAGAACTGCTCGTCGCTCCCTGTCCAGCGCCGGCAAGCGGGTCCACCACGAGTACCTGCCAGCCCTGCTTACTCAAGGAGAATGCAATGGAGGTTCCGATAATTCCCGCCCCGATGACGATGGCATCAAATTGTTTTGTCATTACCGATCAAAAAAACGTATCGAAGGTTAAAACATGCCAGTAGACCGCAGTCCGAACGACCTGATTCTAAATTGAAGGCAATGCAGGAGATACCCGTATGTTATGAGGCCTTGAAAAGTCCTGGGAAGACCCCAAATTTAGATCAGGCAAATACGGTAAACCATCCTTCTGGTGGTTTATCCTGAAACTAGGAGAAAATTTCATGAACAATCTGGCAAGACCTGCACATAGGGCTCGAGACTGGGATGTTTTTGGTGATCTTGATGGCCTGATGGGCGGTTGGTTTCGCTCACCTGCGGTACTGCGGCGCGAAGAAATAGCCAAGATGCCCGCTATTGATGTGAGCGAGGATGAGGGAGCTTATCTCGTGAAGGCGGAACTGCCTGGTGTGGCTCGTAAAAATCTAGACGTCACTATCAACGACGGCGTGTTGACCATAAATGCCGAACGCAAAGAGGACAGAAAAGATGGGAAAGACGGACGGATTATTCGTCAAGAGCGTTATTACGGTAAGTTCGTCCGCTCGCTTCATCTGGGATCCGATATTGATGAAAGCGCAATTGAAGCTGAGTATGAAGATGGTGTGCTGAATCTGTCATTACCCAAGACCGCTGAAGTAAAACCCCGCAAGGTCGATATCAAGATCGGCTGATTAATAGTCAGTATCCTGCTCGCGAGGTGTCGGTAGGGAAAAAAGGAGCCACAAGCGTGGCTCCTTTTTTGCATCCGGCTGACCGTCACGACGTGAGCTCTTCTCCTTGACTCGCACAAACAGGGGAAATCCAACCCGGGAAGTTATACTCTGCCCCCGGTAGTAATCTAAATGTGTAATCTGAAATGAGCCAAGTCCCAAATCCTGCGGAAATCGCGCCGGTACTGACAGAAGCCCTGCCGTATATTCAGCACTTTCACGGTCGCACGATCGTGATCAAATACGGCGGCAATGCGATGACCGACGAGGCGCTGAAACGCAGTTTTGCCCGGGACGTCGTACTCATGAAACTTGTAGGCATGAACCCGGTGGTGGTGCATGGCGGCGGCCCGCAGATCGGCCAGCTACTCGAGCGGATTGGAAAGAAAAGTGAGTTCGTCGAAGGACTTCGTGTCACCGACAGTGAGACCATTGACGTGGTCGAAATGGTCCTCGGCGGCCTGGTGAATAAAAATATTGTGGCATTGATTAATGCCCACGGCGGCCGTGCCGTAGGACTGTCTGGCAAGGATGGTGAACTGATCCGGGCACGCAAACTGGTGCTGCGAAAAGAAGGCGCGACGGACGACGAGGATATTGTGGAGTTAGGCTACGTGGGTGAGATCGAATCAATCAATCCTGCGGTGGTCGATACGCTGGATGAGGGTGACTTTATCCCGGTTATTGCACCGATCGGGGCCGGGGAGGACGGTAAGACCTATAACATCAACGCAGATACGGTGGCCGGTAAACTGGCGGTGACGCTGGGCGCTGAAAAACTGATTCTTTTGACCAACACCCCGGGCGTACTTGATCAGCAGGGCGAGTTATTGACCGGCCTGTCGGAGAGTCGGGTCGAGGAACTGATTCAAGAGGGAGTGATCTCTGGAGGAATGTTGCCTAAGGTGGGCTGCGCGTTGGATGCGGTATCAGGAGGCGTAAGGACTGCAACGATTTCAGATGGACGGGTGCCTCACGCTACCTTGCTCGAAACCCTAACCGATCAGGGGATCGGTACGCAGATCGGACGCACTCGCGAGGTCATTCGGCCCAGTTAGCGTGTGTTATCTGCGCCTATCGTGGGTCGATAGGCAGCGCGCCCGCGAGATCAAAGACCGCTTCCATGTGATGACAGGCACGCAGCAGTGCGGCTTCCCCGCGCGGCGGGCCGACCACCTGAAGACCAACAGGCAAGCCGGCCTGGGTGAATCCGATAGGCAGACTAAGCGCCGGACACGACGTCATCGTGATAGCAAAGGTAATCGCAATCCAGTCGATGTAGGTCTGGGTGGGCTGACCATTGATGCTTTCAACGGACCTTTGCGATTTGGGAAAGGGGGGAACCGAAACCGCGGGACAAAGAAGCAGATCGTATTCTCCAAAAA